>JANMSU010000444.1:0-10729 GCA_031389835.1 Chloroflexota bacterium | reverse complement strand
CGAGGCGCGGCGGATGGTCGCGAGTGCCCTGGGCTCCCCATCGCGGCCGCTCCGCTACGTGCGCATCCAGCGCGCGCAGGGCGACGCGGCCGAGGCGGACCTCGACGCGGTCGTGCGTCCCGGCCTGTACGGCATCGTCGCACCGAAAGTGCGACGCGCCGAAGAGGTCGAGTGGCTGGCGGACGAGCTCGCAGAGCGCGAACGCCGGGCCGGCGTCGCCCCAGGTACGGTGCGGCTGATCGCGTCGATCGAGAGCGCCGCCGCGCTGATCGAGGCGCCGCGCATCGCGAGCGCCTCGGAGCGCCTCATCGGCCTCATGCTCGGAGCCGAGGACTTCGCGCTCGATCTCGGCCTACCGACGAAGCGTGAGGGCGAAGCGGCGGACCTTCTGTACGCGCGGTCGGCCACGGTCGTGGCCGCGGCGTCGGCGGGAAAGCTCGCATTCGATGGCATCTGGCCGGACATCAAAGACGTCGCTGGACTTCGTGCCGACAGCCTCCGAGCGCGGCGCCTGGGATTCAGCGGCAAGACGCTCATCCACCCCGACCACATCAAGGTCGTCAACGAGGTCTTTGATCCCACGCCGGAGGAAGTAGAGGAAGCGCGACGCGTCGTGCGCGCCTTCGACGAAGCGCGGGGTGGTGGTCACGGCGCGGTCGCGCTCGATGGGCGGATGATCGACGCGCCGGTGGTCGACCGCGCGCGGCGCGTCCTGCGCGCCGCCGGGCAAAACTCCTAGGCTCCACGGATGAGGCTGCTCACGTTCGTGTCGGACGATGGTCCACGGGCCGGAACCTTCGTGTCGGACGGCACCATCTTCGCGATCCGGGCTCTCGTGCCCGATGCGCCCGTCGACATGCTCGGCGTGATCGAACAGTTCGACGGGATGCGCGAGGACATTCGCGCCGCGGCGGCGCGTGCCCGCGGCGGAGTCGATCCGAGAGCCGCGAAGCTGCTCGCGCCGATCCCCATGCCGCGCCGGAATGTCTTCTGCGTCGGCTGGAACTACTCCGAACACTTCGCGGAAGGCGCGAAGCTTCGCGCGGATCAGGGTGCTCCCGGCCAACAGGAGATCCCCGAGTATCCCGCGCTCTTCTCCAAGAATCCCGCGACCGTGACCGGTCCTGACTCGAACGTGCTGTTCCCGGCGCCGGTCTCGGAACAGCTCGACTGGGAGGTCGAGCTCGCCGTGATCGTGGGACGACCCGGGTATGACATCAAGGAAGCTGACGCGATGAAGCATGTGTTCGGCTACACGTGCGCGAACGACGTCTCCGTGCGCGACGTGCAGCGGCGGCACGGCGGCCAGTGGTTCAAGGGCAAGAACTTCGACACGCATCTCCCGATGGGACCGTGGATCGTTACCGCGGACGAGCTCGACCCATCGGCGCTGCGCGTTCAGACGAGAGTCAACGGCGTGACGAAGCAGGACTCGAACACGAAGTTCATGGTCTTCAAGATCCCACGCCTGGTGAGCGAGTTCTCGGTCGGCTGCCAACTTCAGCCCGGTGACATCATGATCACGGGAACGCCCGAAGGCGTTGGCTTCGCGCGGAAGCCGCCCGAGTTCATGAAGATCGGCGACGTCGTCGAGGTCGAGATCGAGAAGGTCGGCATCTTGCGCAACACAGTCGCTGGGAGGTCATGATCATGCTCGACGCCTTCACCTGGTACCAGCAGTCGGCGTTCAGGTGGAAGGGCGAACGACTGGTGATGTACATCGACCCGTGGGGTCTCGACGGCGATCTGCCGCCCGCGGACGTTGTGCTCATCACCCACGCTCACGGCGACCACTACTCGACGGATGACCTTGCTCGCATCCGAGCGCCGAAGACGGTGTTCGTCGCTCCCGCCGATGTCGCGAAGGAGCTCACCGGGAACGTCAAGGCGGTACGGCCCGGGGAACGCATCGATGCCGCGGGCATCAAGCTGGAGACCGTTCCGGCGTACAACAGCAAGCCGGATCGGCTGGAAGCTCATCCGAAAGCGAACAACTGGGTGGGCTACATCCTGAAGCTCGGCGACCGCACCTATTACCACGCTGGCGACACGGATCACAACCCCGAGCTGGAGCAGATCCGCGCGGACGTGGCGTTCCTTCCGATCGGAGACGGCGGTTATGTGATGACAGTGGACGAGGCCGCCGGACTCGCGAAGGCGATGAAGCCGAGGCTTGCGGTACCGATGCACTTTGGCTTCTATCCGGGCGTCGGCGTTGCGAGTGACGGTGAGCGTTTCAAGAAGGCCGCCGCGCCGATCGAGGTCACCGTCATGAAGCCCATGAACGCGTTCAAGAACACCTAACGGGACTATCCTCGACCAACGATGAGCACGACGCTGTCACCGATCACGAGCGTTAATCCCGCGACCGAGGAGGTCATCGCGCGCTTCGACCCCTTCACGCCCGAGGAGGTCGACCACGCGCTCGATGACGGGCACGACGCGTTCGTCGCATGGCGCGAACGCTCCATCGCGGACCGCGCGGTGCCCATGCGGCGGCTCGCCGTGCTGCTCCGCGAGCGCGCCGATCGGTACGGACGACTGATCACCATCGAGATGGGGAAGCCGATCGGGGAGGCGAAGGCCGAGCTCGAGAAGTGCGCTTGGGGCGCCGAACACTATGCCGAGAACGCCGCGCGCTACCTCGCTGACGAGGTCATCGAGACGACCGCCCAGCGCAGCTTCGTCGCGTTCGAGCCGCTCGGGATCGTGCTCGCGGTCATGCCGTGGAACTTTCCGTTCTGGCAGGTGATCCGGTTCGCCGCGCCGGCGCTCATGGCCGGCAACGCCGCGGTGCTGAAGCACGCGTCGAACGTGCCACAGTGCGCCCTCGCGATCGAAGAGGTGATGCGCGACGCCGGCTTCCCCGAGGGACTGTTTCGCACCCTGCTGCTCTCGGGCTCGGCGGTCGAGCCGGTCATCGCCGATACGCGCATCCGCGCTGTCACTTTGACGGGAAGCTCCGACACGGGCTCGCGCATCGCGGAGCTCGCCGGGCGCGCGCTCAAGAAGTGCGTCCTCGAGCTCGGCGGCTCCGACCCATACATCGTGCTCGCCGATGCCGACCTCGACGCCGCCGCGAAGGTCGGCGCGCGGGCGCGCAATCAGAACAACGGGCAGTCGTGCATCGCGGCCAAGCGGTTCATCGCAGTCGAACCGGTCGCGCGCGACTTCGAGCGGCTGTTTGCCGCTGAGGTCGAGGCGCTTCGCATGGGCGATCCGCTCGATCCCCGAACACAGATCGGGCCGCTGGCGCGGGCCGACCTACGCGAAACGCTCGAGCGCCAGGTGCGCGAGTCCGTGCGCATGGGCGCGCGCGTGCTCACCGGCGGCGGGCGCGGCCCGGCGAAGGGCTGGTACTACCAGCCGACCGTCCTCGCGGATGTCACCGAGGAGATGCCGGTGTTCAAGGAGGAGACGTTCGGGCCCGTCGCGGCAGTGCTTCGCGTTCGCGACGCGGACGACGCGGTGCGCGTCGCCAACGACTCCGCCTACGGTCTTGGCGCCAGCGTCTGGACGCGCGATCTCGCTCTCGGCGAGGCGCTGGCGCGAAGGATCGAATCGGGTGCCGTCTTCGTGAACGGGATGGTCGCCTCCGACCCGCGACTCCCGTTCGGTGGTGTCAAGCGCAGCGGTTTTGGTCGTGAGCTCTCGTCGTATGGCATCAAAGAGTTCGTGAACATCCAGACGATCTGGATCGGACCACCTCAGCAGGCGCAGCCCGCCACTCCATCCGCGGAGTGAACGTCGCGCAGCTGCTCGTTCGCTGCCTCGAGAACGAGGGCGTGCGCTACGTGTTCGGCATCCCCGGCGAAGAGACACTGGACCTCAACGCGGCGCTCGAGGACAGCGAGAAGATCCAGTTCGTCCTCACACGACACGAGCAGGCGGCCGCGTTCATGGCCGACGTCTACGGGCGACTGTCTTCCTTCCCCGGAGTTTGCCTCGCCACGCTCGGCCCGGGCGCGACCAACCTGCTCACCGGCGTTGCCGACGCGCAACTGGATCGCGCGCCTCTCGTCGCCATCACGGGGCAGGCGGGCCTCGAGCGCGTCCACCTCGAGTCGCATCAATACATCGACGTAGTCCAGATGTTCGCGCCGGTCACGAAGTGGAGCACGCGCATCTCGGTGCCGGAGTCCGTGCCGGAGGTCGTGCGCAAGGCGTTCCGACTCGCGCGTATCGAGAAGCCCGGCGCGACGCACATGGAGCTGCCCGAAGACGTCGCGAAGGAAGAGGTCCGCTCCGCGCCGCTCGAGGTCCGACGCACGTCGTATCCGCAGGCCCAACGGGAAGCGATCGAGCGCGCGGCGGAGATCATCAACGGTGCCAGGAGCCCGGTCGTCCTGGCCGGCAACGGTGTGACGCGCCGCAACGCAGTCGGCAATCCGACCGTCGACGCGCTACGGCGGTTCGTCCAGCTCAGCCAGATCTGGGCGACGCACACCTACATGGCGAAGGGCGTCCTCGATCCATTCGGTCAGCACTCGTTGCCCCCGGTCGGTCTCCAGCGGCCGGGCGCTGATCTCGCGAATGTGAAGCTGCTGGCCGATGCGGACGTCGTGATCGCCGTCGGCTACGACCTCGTCGAGTGGGCGCCCGTCATCTGGAACCCGAAGCGCGACAAGACCGTCGTCCACGTCGACAGCACCGCCGCCGAGCTCGACGGGCACTACCACCCGTCGATCGAAGTGATCGGCGAGCTTGACGAGTCACTCAACGCGCTCGCCGCGCTCGTGAAGCCACGCCAGGACAGGAATTGGGTCAGGGCGTCTGCGGGGACGAGGCTGACGGAAGACGTACCGGGGTCGCTGGCGCCGTTCGCGGTCATCACCGACCTCCGTGAAGCGCTCGGCCCGGACGACATCGTCGTGAGCGACGTCGGTGCTCACAAGGTCTGGCTCGCGCGTCTGTTCCCAACGGAACGGCCCAACACGGTCGTCATCTCCAACGGCCTCGCGTCGATGGGCATTGCGCTGCCGGGCGCTATCGCGGCGAAACTGGTCCACCCCGAGCGCAAGGTCGTGGCGTTCTGTGGCGACGGCGGGTTCCTGATGAACGTGCAGGAGCTGGAGACCGCAAAGCGCCTCGGGACAGCGATCGTCGTCGTCGTGCTTGTCGATGGACGCCTCGGGATCATCGACGTGAACGAGCAACGCCAGTTCGGCCGCATGTTCGGGACCGACTTCGGCAACCCCGATTTCGTCCAGCTGGCGCGCGCATTCGGCATCGCCGGTTATGCGGTGGAGAGCGCGAAAGATCTCCTCCCGACGCTGCGGCGTGCGCTCGATCTCGGCGGCCCGGCGTTGGTCGCGGTGCCGTGGGATCACGCCGCTAACGAGCGCATCGCCGATGCGATGACCAATGGCCGTCAACCGGTGATGCCGCGCTAGCGCGCTTGCCAACCGGCGTAGCCTGAGCGTCGCCATGGACCTCATCGCCGTTGCGCGAGGCCTCGCGGATGTGCTGCCGGTAGGTGAGCTGTCCGACGCGCAGCTGTCCGAGCTGCTGACACAGGCGAAGCTGCGGCGTTTCGAGCGGGACGAGGTGATCTATCACCGCGGCGATCCCGCGCGCGATCTTCACGTCGTGGTCGAAGGCTCGGTGAAGCTCATCCGCGAAGATGTAGAAGGTCGCGAGGTGCTGCTCTGGGTCCTGGGGCGCGGAGGCGTGCTCGGTCAACAGGCGATCTTCGGACGAAGCCGGCCGACCACCGCGATCGCGACGACGGACGCCGTCACGATCCAGCTTCTCGGCGAAACGTGTGCTCGCATGCTCGAGCGGAATCCGCGCATCCTGTACCGCGCGTTCGAGATGTTCGAGGCGAGGGTCGAGAAGCTCACACAAGCGCTCGAGGACGTCATGCTCCTCGATGTTCCCGGTCGCTTGGCGAAATACCTGCTCGACTCAGGTAGCGGACAGCCCAACCCGCATGCCCTCACGCTCACGCAGGACGAGCTCGCTGCCGCCGTGGGTTCCACCCGCGTGACGGTCAATAAGGTCCTCGCCGATTTCGAACACCGTGGTCTGATCCGAGTCGCACGCCGTCATGTCGACGTGCTCGATCCGGATAAGCTCCGCAAGGAGATACACGGCTAGGCTGTATAGTCGAAACAATCGATTTCCGGCCGGGGGGTGAACGGTTTGGCGGCGAGGCGGGTGACGATCACCGACGTTGCGCGCGCCGCAAACGTGCACGCGTCAACTGTCTCGCGCGTTCTCAACGGCCGGGCCGAGCTCAGTCTGCTGCCGGAGACGCGCGAGCGCGTCATCGCCGCCGCCACACGTCTTGGCTATCGGCCCTCCGCGCTCGCGCGCGGATTGCGGCTCCGACGGACGTTCACGCTCGGGATGCTCGTCCCCGACATCACCAACCCGGTGTTCCCATCCATCATCAAAGGGGTGGAGGGCGCCGCCCACGCGCGCGGCTACCACCTGATCCTCTGCAACACCGACGACTCATTCGAGCGCGAGGCCAGCTACCTGCGCGTGCTTCGCGAATGGCGTGTCGACGGGATCGTCATCGCCTCCAGTTCGACCGCCGACTCGACCATTGCCGAGCTTCGCCGCGAGAAGGTCCCCTTCGTGCTCCTCAACAGCGCGTCGCGCGCGAGCGACGACCTCGCCGTCATACCGGATAACCGCCACGGCGCTTCCGCTGCGCTCGATCACCTGATCCAGCTGGGCCATCGACGGATCGGTCTGGTCGCGGCGCCGCAGACGACGATGGCGGGACAGGAGCGCCTCCTCGCCGCGCGCGCCGCGCTGCGACGTCACCACCTCGCGCACGAAGACGCCCTCGTCGCGGTCGCGGATTCGTTCTCGGAGGCTTCGGGCTACCGCGCCGCGCGGCGCCTCCTGCTGGACGGGGAGCCGCCGACGGCTCTCTTCTGCGCCAACGATCTGATCGCGCTCGGGGCGATACGCCTTGCGCGGGAGATCGGGATGGCTGTCCCGGGGGATCTGTCGGTCGTCGGCTTCAACGACATCCCCCAGTCGGAGCTCTTCGACCCGCCGCTCACAACGGTTCACGTGCCGCAGGAGGAGATGGGCGTCCTGGCGGCCGCGCTCCTCATCGACCAGCTCGAGGGGAGGCACATCGCGCGACGGCACGTCGTGCTGGAGACGGAGCTCATGGTGCGGGGCTCGACCGCGCCTCCGCCGGCATCGACGACGACCGAGATGCGGTCCGCCTAAGCCAGCGCCTTCCGGAGCGCGGCCGACATATCGTCGATGCCGATCCGTCCCATGGGGATCGTCGTCGCCATGCCCGTGAAGCCGTGCACCATCCCTGGGTACTCGACGTACGTCGTGGCCACGCCGGCCTCGCGCAGTCGCGCCGCATACGCCTTGCCCTCGTCCCTCAGTGGATCGAACTCGGCGGTGACGACGTGTGCCGGTGGCAGGCCGGTGAGGTCCTTGGCGCGCAGCGGTGAGGCGTAAGGCTCATCGCGGAGCTTCGGGTCGGGGACGTAGTTGTCCCAGAACCAGCGCATGCCGCCACGAGTGAGGCCGAATCCGCTCGCGTTGGAGCGGTACGAAGGCGTGTCGAAGTCGTGATCGGTCACCGGAACGTGCAGCAGTTGGAACGCGAGCTTCGGTGTCCCGCGTTCGCGAGCCATGAGTGCGACCACCGCCGCGAGGTTGCCCCCCGCGCTCGAACCGCCCACCGCGATGCGGGATGCGTCGATGCCGAGATCCGCCGCGTGTTCGGCCGACCAGTGCGTCGCCGCGTAGGCGTCGTCCGCCGCGGCCGGGTATCGATCCTCGGGGGCCAGACGGTATTCGACCGACACGACGGCACAGCCGCTGGCGTTCGCGAGAGCGCGACAGAACGGATCGGATATCGCGACGCTGCCCACCACCCAGCCGCCCCCGTGGAAGTAGACGAGGAGTGGGAGCGTTCCCGAGCGTGGCCGGTATAGGCGAGCCGGGACCGGCGGGAGCGTGTCGACGATGAGCTCGCGGACCTCGGCGACGGGCTCTGGCGGCAGCGCGGGCGCGACGTTCACCGAGCCACCGCGGGCACGTGCCTCCACGACGCTGAGGGTCTCGATCGGGCGCGGGTCGATCTTGTCGGCCTCGGCCAGAAGCGTCGCGATCGTCGCGTCGACGGGCATGGTGCGAGAGCCTAACTGCTGCGACGCGCCGGTCCGAAAACGACGCGTCCGGGATGCGCGCCGGTGTGCTCGCCGTCCCGCAGGACGGACGCTCCGTTCACGAGCACGTGCGCGACTCCGGTCGCGTACACGTGCGGCTCGGTGTAGGTCGCGTGGTCCGCGACTCGCGCAGGATCGAACGCGACAACGTCCGCGAAGTAGCCGGGGCGCAGGAGCCCCCGGCGGTCGAGCTTCAGATTCCCCGCGGGGAAGCCGGTCATGCGCCGGACCACGTCTGCCAACGGCGCGGCGTTCTCCTCCCGAACGAACCGGCCGAGCACGCGGGCGAACGTTCCGTACGCGCGTGGGTGTGGCTGCGATCTCAGGAAAACGCCCTCCGGCGCGAGGGACCCGGAGTCCGACCCGAAGCTCATCCACGGTAGCCCGACTTCGCGCCTCAGGTTCTCGGCGGAGGCCATGAAGATGACCATCCCCACGCGGCTCTCGTCCTCGAGCACGAGATCCATCGCCACGTCCCGCGGGTCGGCCCCGCGTTCCATTGCGACCTGCGCGAGCGTTCGTCCGGTCAGCGGCTTCAGGCGTTCGCTCTTGAACGCGACGAGCACGATGCCCTCCGGCGTGCCTGCTGCCTCGTAGAGGTTCTCCCAATCCACGCCGGGCCGCGCCATCTCGTCGCGGATCCGGCCACGCTGTCCGGCGTCGCGAAGGCGCGCGAGCGTCGCGACGAGTCCGCCCTCATGCACCCACGGCGGAAAGCACGAGCTCAGGCCGGTCGCCCCGGCCTCGTAGGGATACATATTCGCCGTGATCGCGAGGCCCTCCGCTCGAGCGCGCGTGATGTGGTCGATCACCGCATCGAGCTTCGTCCAGTTCGAGCGCCCCGCCTGCTTGAGGTGATAGATCTCCGCCGGAAGGCTGGCGCGTCGCGCGATCTCGATGACCTCGTCGACGGCTTCGACCAGTCGGTTCCCTTCGCTTCGCATGTGCGAGATGTACATGCCACCGTGGCGCCCGGCGACCTCCGCGAGCGCGACGAGCTCGTCCGTGTCGGCGTACGTCGCCGGAGCGTAGATGAGCGCCGATCCGATACCGAGCGCGCCGTCTCGCATCGCCGCCTCAACGAGCGCGCGCATTCGGCCAAGCTCTTCGGGCGTCGGCCGCCTGTCCTCGTGCGCCAGCTCGTGGATGCGGACGGAGGCCGCGCCCACGAACGACGCGATGTTCGGGGCGATGCCACGCGCCGCGATCGTGTCGAGCGCTTCGGCGAGCGTCGTCCACGTGATGTCGTACCTGATGTCGCCCTGCTGCTCGGTCTGTTCGCGCCGCATCGCATCGTTCACCGGACCGAGTGACCACCCCTCACCGAAGACTTCCAGCGTCACGCCCTGGCGGATGTCGCTTTGCGACCGACCGTCGGCGATGAGCGACGTCGTCGCCCAGCTCAGCATGTTGATGAAGCCGGGTGCGACCGCGAGGCCGGCGGCGTCGATCTCGGAGCGTCCCCGTTCACGCACGGCACCGATGGCGCTGATGCGTTCGCCGTCGATCGCGACATCCGCGGCGAACGGCGTACCACCCGATCCGTCGTAGATCATTCCACCACGGACGACGACGTCATGCCCCGCGCTCATCCGCGGAATCCTAGACACTGGCCCGGTGTACGGGCTCACACGCGCAGAGACGGGGCTGCTTCGTCGTCTCTCCACGCCCGAGAAGGTGCAGCGCTATCTCGACGATCTGACGTACAACGTCGAGCCGGATGGCGACACGGTGCGATCGCCGCGCCGGGTGATGCGTGACCGAACCGCGCACTGCGCCGAGGGTGCATTCCTCGCGGCCGCGGCCTTCCGGATCAACGGACAGCCTCCGCTGCTCGTCGACCTGGAGGCCGACAACGACGACGATCACGTCCTTGCCGTCTATCGCGAGCGCGGGCTGTGGGGTTCCGTCGCGACGTCCAAGTTCTCGGGTCTGCGCTTTCGCGCGCCGGTGTATCGCACCATCCGCGAGCTCGTGATGAGCTATTTCGAGGACTACTTCAACTGGGACGGGGACCGCACCCTCCGCGCGTACTCCCGGCCGTTGTCACTGACGCGCTTCGACCGCAGCGGCTGGATGACCGCGGAGCAAGACCTTTGGCCGGTCGTCGAGTGGCTGGCCGTGGCGCACCACACGCCGCTGATCCGGGCGGCGGTCGCCAGACGGCTCCCCCGCGTCGACCGGCGGTCGTACCAATCCGGTGTTTTAGGGGCTCCGAAGCACTGAATCTGCTAGCGTTTCGGGCCGAGGACGCCGCGCGACGAGGGAGGGGAGATGCTGCGTACGGTCTCAGCCGTAGAACAACGTCCCTCACTGCTGCTCGCCTGCGTGTTCTTCGCGACCCTCTTTTTCGGGTTCATTGTCCAGGCCGCCGGTAACGTCTACCTGAACTGGCGCGCCGATCCGATCGTCAGCGAGTTCCGCACCACGCTCACCTACACCTCCGCCGTGATCGGTGACGGTCTGCTGATCCCGCTCGCGAACGTCTTCATGACCAGCCAGCTCGTCGCCTGGCGTCGAAAGCCGCGCGTGGCCGAGGTCGTGGGTGCCGTGCTCGGAGCCGGCGTTCT
>JANMSU010000428.1:0-17238 GCA_031389835.1 Chloroflexota bacterium | reverse complement strand
AGCCGTGCGGCCGCCGGGGTCGCGCCGCCCCACCACACCGGAACGGGATGCAGTGGCTGCGGCTTGAGGTCGACATCGTTGAACTTGTAGCGCTCGCTGTTCCACTCGACGGTCTCGCCCGCCCACAGCTTGCGGGCGATGAGGACCTGCTCCTTCATCATCTGCACGCGGTCCTCCGCGCCCTGGCCGATGACCTCGAACTCGTGATCGAAGGTGCCGGAGCCGATGCCGAGGTCGAACTTCCTCCGCGTGATCCACGACATCGAGGCGACGCTGTAGGCCATGAGGATCGGGTGCCGGAACGGGATGATCGTCGCCGCGCCGAGACCGATCTTCTCGGTCACGCCGGCGAGGTACGTCAGCGTGACGAACGGCTCGATGAAGGTGCGGTCCGTCCCCTCCATACCGTGCGGGTGGAAGACGAGGTGGTCGCGCACCCACAGCGAATCGAAGCCGAGGCTCTCGGCCAGCCGCGCACCCTTCACGAGCAGGTCCTGATCCGCCTCGAGGCCGAAGTGGGGCACGAGCAAGCCGAAACGGGTCATGGGCGGTCTCCTTGTCCTCGCTGGATATAAGGATGCCCCCGCGACGTGAGCCACGGGGGCATCCTCGGCGCTACGGCTAGAGAGCCTAGTTGGTCGTCGGGATGGACATCTTCTGGTAGAAGCCGATGTCCTTGAGCTTCGTGAGGAAGCTCAGGTCGAACGCCTTCGTGACGTCGACATCCTTGACGGCCGGGTTGACTGACGCGAGCACGTCACGCGGCGATGTGAACGCGTCCGCGGTGAAGCTCATGGACCGCGAGCCGTACGTGAGGAAGTCCTTCATCACGATATCGGCCTGCTCAGGCTTGACCTGCGCCCATTCCACGAATTTCGCGGTGGCGGTCGCCGTGTCGGTCCAGATCGAGTTCTGCGCCTCGAGCGCGGCGGCCACGACCACCAGGACGGTGTTCGGGTTCTTCGCGATGAAGTCGGTCTTCGCCATCAGGCCGCTGCGGCCCCACTGAAGCTTGGCCTTGGAAAGGTCGAGGAGCAGGTTCATCCCCGAATCCTTCATCGCCTTGTCCTGTGACATGCCGACGACGGCGCAGCCGACCGAACCACCCTTGAGCGCCGCGATGCGAACGCCCTCGCCGCCGGTCGGCGTGATCGTCGCGTCCTTGTCGGTGAGGCCGATGCCCTTCAGCAACAGCAACGCGGAGCCGTGCGAGGTGCCACCGAACGTGCTGATCGCGACGGGCTTTCCCTTCACGTCCGCGGGCGTCTTGATGTTTGGCCCGCAGAAGAGACCGTCTGTCAGCGTCGTGCTGTTCATGGAAACGACCTTGACGGGCGTGTCGCTGATCACCGAGCTGATCGCGGCGGTCGCCCCGCCGACGAAGAAGTCGAGCTGGCCGGCGACCAGCGCCTGAAGCGCCTTGCCGTCACCCTCGAAACCGGTGACCTCGACCGTCGTGATGCCGTACTTCTTGTAGAAGCCGAGCCGTTCAGCGAGCGTTTCGGCGAACTGCACCGGTTCGGTCGGCGTGCTGATGCCGATCCGTACTTTGGTCAGCTCCGGCACCGGCAGCTGCCCAAGCGCCACAGACGCGCTCGGCGCCGCTGACGGCGCGCTGCTCGCCGCTGGTGTCGTGCCGCCGCACGCGGCGGCCACGAGCCCCACGGCCATGACGGTCGCGAGCAACTTGGACAGAGACTTCGACATCATCACCCTCACCTCTTGAGCCGCATTCGACGCGTCGTCGACGCAGACCGAATGTACTCCGAGGCCGCCGCCATCGTCTACGCTCGCCGAACGATCGAGTCGAGCGGCCACCCCATCGCGTATGAGCTTCGCGGCGACGGCGTTCCCATCGTGCTCGTCGCCGGCACGGGCTATCCGGGTGCGACGTGGTCAGCAGAGTTCATGCGCCCGCTCCTCACTCGGCACGCCGTCCTGACCTTCGATCATCGCGGCACCGGCGCGACACCGCGGTCCCCGGGCCGTTACTCGACACGCCTCTTTGCGCAGGACGCAATCGCGCTGATGGACGCGCTGGGTCTTCCGGCCGCGCACGTCCTGGGTCACTCGATGGGCGGAAGAGTTGCGCAGTGGATGGCGCTCGAACATCCGGAGCGGATCCGCACGCTCATCCTCGCGGCCTCCGGACCCGGCCAGTTCCGCGACGACAGGCCGGTGACGCGCGGGATCCCGGTGCACGCGGCGAAAGAGATGATCGAGCTCGGTTACGAGCGCTACGTGCGCGAGCACATCCGTGACACGTTCTTCACGCCGGAGTTCGCGCGCGAACATCCAGAGCGGGTCGATTGGCTTCACGACACGTTCTGGGCGCATCGGCCCGACCTCGAGAACTACCTGCGCCACGTTCTGGCGCGGCAGGAGCATCAGACCGCGGATCGCCTGGGTGACCTGCGGATGCCGACGCTGGTGCTGATCGGCGACCGCGACACGCAGATCATGGGCACCGGATCGCATGTCGAGCAGTCCGAGTTCCTGCTCGCGCATCTCCCGAACGCGACAAAGCGCGTGGTCGAGGGCGCGGCGCACGGCGTGTTCTGGGAGCGACCGGAGCGGACCGCCGAGATCCTGCTCGAGTGGACCGCCGCGCACTAGACGCTAGCCGCGCACCTCTGCGGTGCGTCGCTCGAAGCGCACGGGGTAATGGAGCCATCGCGTGAAACGATCGGTGCGCATGTCGCGCTCCGGCTGACGCTGGGGATCGGCGCGCACGCCACGACGCGCCACGGCCTGCAGCTCGAGCGCGACGAGACCGAAGACGTGATGGGCGTCGACTTCGAAGGACGCGGGGATCGGGAATCCGCCGCCGACCGCGCGCCCCGGGCATTGATGCGGACCCGCGCCGAAGGAGTGGCCCCAGCGCGGAACGCCCGGGTCTACGGCACGGTCGGCATCGAACTCATCCGGCCGCTCGCCAAAGAGGCGCTCGTCGCGGTTGGCGGTGACGACGTCGAGGACGACGAGCGCGTCCTTCGGGACTTTCCGACCCGCGATCTCCGTATCCGCCTCCGCCCGCCGCTTGATCTTCGGAGTCGTCGGTCGCAGGCGAAGCGTCTCCTGCACCACGCGCTGCGCGAACAGCGTGTCTTTCGCGACGCGTTCGATGGTCGACTCCGACGAATCGGTCGCGAAGATCAGATCGAGCGCGTTCACCAGGGTCTGCGCGCTGGTGTGCGTCCCGCCCTGGAGGTAGGTCGCGACCTCGCGCACGACGCGTCCGTCATCGTCGAGCTCGAGCTGCGGATCGGCGCGATGTAGCAGGAGCACGGTCAGGATGTCGTGAGGCAGGTCCTCCTCCGCAAGCTCGCCTCGTCGCATCCGCTCGATGAGCGCGGTGCGCTTGGCCATGGCCGGTCGCACGAAGTCCCGCTCGAACTCGACGTAGGTCTGGCGCACCGCCGCGCGCACCGCGTCCGGGTCCTTCGCGGCGAGGATCGCGCTGCCCTGGGAGAACAGATCGACGTGGTGCACGAGCTTGCGGAGGTCGTCGATCGAGGCCGCGTCGTACTCGACGCCGGCGCGCCGCGCGGCGAGCACAACGCTGAGAAGCTCACCGATCGGAAAGAGGTCCACCTGCTCGGCCTCGATCAACACGTCGAGCAGCTCGTCCATCACGCGCGGGAAGAGCTCGCGCTCGTACAGGCGAAGGACGTCGGCGCGGAACTGCGTATTCTCGATTCGCCGCCGCGCGCGGTGCAGCGCTCCGTGCGAGACGCTCACGATCCCGGCGCGGATGTTGCCTTCGTCGTACGAGCGACGGTCGAACGTGCGTGAGAGGTTCGGGTCGAAGAGCGCCGCGCGGATGTCCTCAAAGCCGTCGAACGTGATCGTCGCCGTGTACTTCGTAAGCAACGCCTCGCTCACCGAACCGCTCCAGCGATCGCGATGGCGTGCGTCGGGCAGTTGAACGCGGCTTCGGCCAGGAGATCTGGGTCCGCGGTGGCGGCGCCCGGCAACGGCGTGGAGACGCCGCGCCTCTCATCGATCCGGAACGCGTCGGGCACGAGCCGCACGCAGTCGCCGGAGCCAATGCAGAGGTCGGGATCGATCGTGACGCGCGGCGGTGTCGTCATCGAGCCGCCTCCACGGCGAAAAGTGTACGCACGCGTGGCGCAGAATGGTCGGGAATTGATCGCAGAGCGCGTGCTCGAGTCGCATAGCGGCACCGGCGTGCCGCGCCTGTCGTCCTTCATCGGCGGCCGCTACGACGACGGCGACGGCGCGAGTGAGATCGACATCATCGACCCCGCGACCGGCACGCCGATCGCGCGGATCGCCGAGGCTGGCTCAGGCGGTGTCGACCGCGCGGTCGCCGCCGGTGAGGCAGCCTTCGCGGCCTGGCGCGCGATGCCCGCGCGCGATCGCGGCGCGCTTGTCAGCGAGCTCGCGCAGCGCATCGAGAAGAACGCGGAGCGCCTCGCGCACATGGACACGCTCGACACCGGCAACCCGCTGAGCGCGATGAAGCAGGACCTGACGAAGGGCGTGCGCACGATGCGGGATGCCGCGGGCCTCGCGCTCCAGATGACCGGCCTCACCTTTCCTCTGCCGGGCCTGCACTACACGCAGCGCGAGCCCTGGGGCGTCGTCGGTCGCCTCATCACCTTCAACCATCCCGCGATGTACGCCTGCGCGCGTCTCGGCTCCGCGCTCGTCGCCGGCAACTGCGTCGTGATGAAGCCGTCCGAGCTCGCGCCGATCGCCACGCTCGCGATCGCCGAGCTCACCGCCGGCTTATTGCCCGACGGCGTCGTCTCGGTCGTTGTGGGCGGGCCGGCGACAGGCGACGCGATCGTGCGGCACCCGAGGATCCAGCGCATCTCGTTTACAGGCAGCACGCCGACGGCGGTGCGTATCCAGGCGAGCGCCGCGGCGAGCGGACACCTCAAAGCGCTTTCGTTCGAGCTCGGCGGCAAGAATCCGATCGTCGTCTTCCCCGACGTCGACCGCGATGAGGTCGCCGCGGCGATCGTCCGCGGCATGAACTACACACGGGTGCAGGGACAGAGCTGCGGCTCGACCAGCCGTCTGGTGATCCACGAATCGATCGCCGAGGACGTCATCGCGCGCGTCGCGGCGCGGGCCATGAAGATCAAGGTCGGGATGCCTATGGACCCGGCGACAGAGATGGGCGCGATGATCACGACCACGGCACGCGACCGCTGCCTCGCTGCAGTCGAGCGCGCCGTACGTGGAGGCGCGCGTGTCGTCGCCGGCGCGACCGTCCCCGAAGATCCCACGCTCGCGCGGGGAGCGTTCATGGCGCCAACGGTCGTCGATCGTGTCGCGCCGGGCTCGGAGCTCGCGAACGAGGAGATCTTCGGCCCCGTTCTCAGCGCGATGACGTGGCGGACGGAGGACGAGGCACTGGCGCTCGCAAACGAGGGGCCCTACGGGCTCACCGCCGCGATCTGGACGCAGGACATCGACAAGGCGCTGCGCCTGTCCGACCGCATCGAGGCGGGATACATCTGGGTCAATGACGTCGAGACTCGGTTCCCCGCCGTGCCCTTCGGTGGCTGGGGTGATTCCGGTATCGGTCTCGAGCATGGCCTCGAGGAGATCCTCTCCTTCACGCGCGTGAAGGCCGTAAACATCCGGGTCCGCTAGGCGACGGTCTCCGCCGCGGCGGGGATCGGATCGACCTTACGGTCGAGCCCGCGCCACGCGGTACGGACAGCGACGAGCCCGATCGGAGCGAGGATCATCGCGGCGAGGACCGCGGCCGGTACGCCCGCGCTCGCAGCGATCGCGCCGGCGGCGAGGGCGGCGAACGGGCGGCTCCCGAGATGAGCCATCTGGTGGATCGACATGAGCCGGCCCCGCATTGTGTCGGGCACCTCGGTCTGCAGCGTGCTCGTGAGCACCGGGAAGCAGAACGAGAAGCCGCATCCAATGAGCGCGACCGCCGGCGCGGCGACCGCCATCTGCGTCGCCGTACTCACCAGGAAGAGCCCGACCAGCTGGAACACGAGGCCGACCGGCGCCATCGTGCGCGCGAAGCCACGTCGCCCCAGCGGGACGGACGCGAGGATGCCGACCATCATCCCGACGCTCGAGGCGGCGACGATCAGGCCCGCGTCGCTGCTGGGGAGACCGAGACGCGTCGACACGAGCACCGGAGCGGTGGTACGTATGACCTCGACGACCGCGGCCGTCGCCACGACTCCGACCAGCACCGACACGATCCACGGCTGCGACCGCACATATGCGGTGAGGCCCATCGGCGGCGCGGATGCAGCCGTCCGGGGTGGCCGCGCGGCGTGCCCGCCGAGACCGCGTGAGTACATATAGACCATCGACAGGATGGGTCCCAGGAACGTCGCCGCGTTGATCGAGAACGCGAGCCCGTAACCCGCGGTCCCGAGCAGCACGGTGGCCAGGAGCGGACCGATCAGCTGCGCGAGCATGAACTGCAGCGTGTTGAGGCCGACGGCTTCCGCCAGGACCGCGCGTGGCACCACCGCCGGCAGCAGCGAGATGACCGACGGCTTCGCGATCGCCCACGCGGTCTGGAGCAGGAACGCCGTCACGATCACGTGGACCTCGGTGATGCTGCCGGTGAACGACAGCACCGCGAGGACCGCTCCTATGACGAGCGAGAACACGTGCGTCACGACGGTGATGTGCCGCCGGTCGAATCTGTCTGACAGCACGCCGCCCCACACCGAAAAGATGAGGATGGGCAGGAACGTGGCGAAGTTGAGGATGCCGACCGCGAGCGCGGAGCCGGTGCGGTCGTAGACGAAGACCGATCCGACGACCGCCTGCAGCCAGGTCCCGATGTTCGAAACAAGGCCGCCCGTCCAGTACACCGCGAAGGGCGTGTGACCGAATGCTCCGAGCCGCGACCTCATCGGTTGCATTGTCTCCGATGAATACAATCAGCGACCGAGGACTGCACGTCGCGAGTGGGAGGCAAACCATGACGCTTGCGAGCAAATCCATCGTCGTCACGGGCGCCGCACACGGGATCGGGCGCGCGTACAGCGAGCGCCTTGCAGCCGACGGAGCGAGCGTCGCCCTGTTGGACATCGACGCGAAGCGCAACGAGGAAGTCGCGGACGGCATCTGCAAGAGCGGAGGCACAGCTCTCGCGATCACCGCGGACGTGCGGGATTTCGCGTCGTTCAAGAAAGCGGTGGACCAGGCCGCCAAGACGTTCGGCTCCATCACAGGGATCGTGAACAACGCCGGGATGCTCAACGTCGTGCCGATCACGCGCTGCAACTTCGAGGACATCCCAGATAGCGAGTGGGATGAGTCATTCCGCCTGAACACGAAGTCCGCGTGGTACGGATGCAAAGCCGCGCTCCCCTACCTCCGGGCGAACAAGGGCGGCAGCATCGTGAACATCGGCTCGAGCACGATCTTCCGCGGCGTGCCGACGCGCGCCCACTACGTCGCCGCGAAGGCCGCGCTGATCGGCTTCAATCGCACGATCGCGCGAGAGCTGGGCGGAGACAACATCCGCGTCAACCTCGTCTGCCCCGGCAGCACCCTCAGCGAGGAGGACCCGACGCCGGAGACGATCGCCATGCGCGAGGCGCCGGTGAAAACGCGGTGCCTTCAGCGGGTCGAGCGTCCGAGCGATCTGGTCGGGACGATCGCCTTCCTGATGTCCGATGACAGCGCCTTCACCACCGGGCAGACGTTCCTGGTCGATGGAGGGAGCGCCTTCAACTGAGCCTAGGCGTGTATGTCCGGGCGCCAGACCTCGAATCTGCGCTCGACGACCCGCAGCAGCTCGCCGATCACGACGCCGAAGATGCCGAAGAGGACGATGCCGAGCATCAGGCGGGACGTGTCGAGGAGCTGTCCGAAGAAGCCGAGATAGAAGCCAAGGCCCTGGTTCGAGGAGAGGAACTCGGCCGCGACGACGCCCACCAGCGCGCGCCCGGCGCCGATGCGGATGCCGCTCAGGATGAACGGCAGCGTGCTCGGAAGCGCGACCGTTCGGAACGCGAGCCACTGCGATCCTCCGAAGCTGCGCGTGATCTCGAGATGGCGTCGCGCGATCGACTGGACACCCGCGGACGTCGTGACCATCACCGCGAAGAACGCCGAGAGGAATACGACGATCACCTTGGACTCGAGCCCGATGCCCGCGATGAGCACGATGAGGGGGATGAGCGCGACGTTCGGCGTCGCGTTGAGGGCCGCGAGCAGCGCACTCGTGGCGTAGTCGACCCGCCGGAACCACCCAATGGCGAGACCGAGTGGTATCGCGACGATCAGCGATACGAAGAATCCGATCGCGAACTCCTGAAGGCTCAGCGCGATGTGCGGAAAGATCGAGCCGTTGCCGAAGTCCGTGACCGCGGCGCGCCAGATCGCGGTCGGATGCGACAGCAACGACCTGCGATACAACCCGAGATTGGCCGTGATCTCCCATACGAGAGCGAGCCCAACGAAGCCGAGGACCCCGTAGAACACGCGCTCGTTGACCTTGCCGAGGCGCCGCGCGATCACGGCGCCTGCTCCACCGCGCTGGGCACGCGGTCGCGTTGGATCAGACGCCAGATCTGCTCCTCATAAGCCGCGAACTCAGGCGTGCGCTTCACCTCCAGCTTCCGCGGGCGTGGCAGGTCGATCGTGATGTCCGCGACCACACGGCCCGGGCGGGCCGCCATGACAACGACGCGGTCCGACAGATACACCGCCTCGTCGATCTGGTGGGTGACGAAGAGGACCGTCTTCCGCGCCGCGTTCCAGATGCGCAGCAGCTCGGCCTGCATCACCTCGCGTGTCTGCGCGTCCAGCGCGGCGAAGGGCTCGTCCATAAGCAGGATCGCGGAGTCGACCGCGAGCGCTCGCGCGAGATTCGCGCGCTGCTGCATGCCGCCCGAGAGCTGGTACGGGTACTTGTCGGCAAAACCCTGCAGCCCCACTAGCTCGATGTACGGCGCGGCGCGTACCCGCGCCTCCTTGCGCGGCACACCGGCGCACACAAGGCCGTAGGCGACGTTGTCGAGGACCGAATACCAAGGGAAGAGGGACGCGTCCTGGAACACCATCGCGTCCTCGCGGCCCTTCGCGACCCGGCGCAGCTTGATCTCACCGGCGGTGGCGAGGATCAGACCGTTCACGATCTTCAGAAAGGTGGACTTCCCACAGCCGCTCGGCCCGAGAAGGCTGACGAATGCGCCGTCGGCGATGTCGAGGTCGACCTTCTCGATCGCAAGGAGCCGCTTCCCAGTCCCGCGGTCGCGGTACTCCATCTGTACGCCACGCGCGCTGAGAGCAAGATCGCCGCTCACCTCAGGCGGCCTCCTCGAGGTCGATGCTGGGACGCCAGCGCTGGAGATAGCGCTCGACGGATCCCACCGCCTCGGTCAGCACGATGCCCAGCAGCGTGAAGATCAGCACGCCGAACAGCATGCGGTCGGGCTGCTCGGTCTGCGAGGACCTCGCGATCATCACACCGAGGCCCTGGGTCTGCGCGTAGAACTCCGCGATGATGACACCGGCGAGCACGCGTCCCACGGCGACGCGCATGCCGCTCGCGATGAACGGCAGCGTTCCTGGGATGACGAGTGACGTGAAGATGAGGCGCTCCCTCGCGCGGAAGCTCCGCGACACGTCGAGCAGCGATCGCTCGACCGTTCGAACACCCTCGACGGTTGGCAGGATTATCGAGAAGAAGCCACCGAGGAAAACGATGACCATCTTCATCTCTACGCCGAGGCCCGCCCACAGCACGACGAGCGGGACAAGCGCGACCCGAGGAAGAGCGTTAAAGAAGTTGAGCCACGGATCGAATGTGAGCGAGATGCGCCGGTACCACCCGATCGCGATACCCAGCGGCACCGCGAGCAGCACGGCGGCGAGCGAGCCGACACCGAGCTCGAGCGCACTGGTGCTCGCGTCGTTCCAGAAACGCGGAAGCTGGACCTCACGGAAGCCCGCGGCAAGCACCGCCGAAGGCGAGCTGAAGAAGTAGGGGTCGATGACGCCGAGGTTCGCGCCGATCTGCCAGGTGGCGAAGAACGCGACGAGGCCCAGGGCGCTGAGCACCGTGCGCTCATTCCTTCGATACCACCGGACGAACGGATGCCGGTCCCGGCGTACTCGCGGAAGGATCGTCCTGAATGCGGGCGCTGATGCGACGGCTGCGCGCTGGGTCATCGCGAGGTCGCCTCAAGCTTGTCCTGGATCTTCTCGTAGCCGCTCCAGAGCGCCTCGTAGAAGTAGCGGATGCCGAACTCGATGCGCAGCGTCCGCGTGCGCGAATCGGAGTCGTTGAAGTGCTCGTGTTCGGTCATCCGCGGCGGGACGTGCACCGCGTCCCCCTCCTCCCAGTCGTAGCGCTTTCCGTCGATCAGTGAATAGCCGCGACCCTCGAGCACGTACAGCATCGCCTCGGTATGCGTGTGCTTGTGGCTGCTCGAGTGCGGCGTCTCCTCGAAGATGTTCGTCATCGCGGCCGCTCTAGCCCGGAAACCGTTCGTCTCGTCGCTCGGACTCTCGCTGCCGCCCATGAGGATCCATATCCCACCGTGGCGGTGCGCGCCCTTGTCCTTTTTCGTCGGATGCGCGTGACCGGCGAGGCGGCGTGCTTTCTCATCGAGGGCGTCTTCCAGATGCAGCGCGATGCGTCGTCCGTCCCCGGCGAACTGCGAAGACTCCGCGGGGTAGCGGCGCGCGAGCCCGCCGTCACCCTGACCATTCTCCTCGAGCTGCTCGAGACGGCCGAGCCCGGCGCTGAAGTCGAGATCTTGTGTCACCGCCGAGATGTAGACCGCCGTCCCGTCTCCGGTATTGACGTGTTGATGCTCGGCGCGATACGGGACGTGCAGCGTCGTGCCGGGCTTCCAGTCGTAGCGCGCGCCTGCGATCACGCTGAAACCCGTGCCGGCGACGATGTGGATCGCCTCTTCACCGTGGACGTGACGCCCGGTACGCGAAGCCGGCGGGATCTCCGCCTTCAGGAGGGCGGTGCCCTGTGTGGGGAACCGACTCGCCTCTCCGATGAGCATCGCGACACGCGCATCCTGCGGCGTCTCGATCCACGCGAGCTCGCGGCCACGAGCGACAACCGGACCCCGCGATGACGCGTCTTCGAGACGCGCGCTCTCGCTCAGCCACGCTCGGTAGAAGTCACCCACGACGCGATGTTATGGGTTTGACCTCCTTTGGCATTCCCCATTAGCGTGCCGGCTACGTGAGGACCGAGCCCGTTTCCTTCTTCAGCGAGGGCGCGCGCCTCAGCGGATTCCTGCACCGGCCCGACGCAGCGGCCGATCGGCTGCCATTCATCGTCCAGGGCCCGGGTTGGCTCGGCCTCGCGGACGCGAAGCTCTACGTGCCGTATCACCAGGCCTTTACCGACGCCGGCTTCGCCGTCCTCATCTTCGACTACCGCGGATTCGGCGAAAGCGAAGGTGACCGGGGCACGCTCTCGCCGGCCTGGCAGCTCGCGGACTGGCGCAACGCGATCGCGTACATGCGCGGGCGTTCCGACGTTGACGCGGGCCGCGGCGCGATCTTCGGCAGCGGCGGCACCGGCGGCGGGAATGCCGTGCTCGTTGCGGCCGCAGAGCCGGAGATGAGGGCCTCGATCAGCCAGGTCCCGGTCGCCGACGGAAGCGACTGGTTGCGGCGGATGCGCGCCAGCGCGGACGAGTGGGAGCGCTTCCGCGCGAGCGTGGAGGCGGACCGCCGCCAACGCGCGACGACCGGCCGGGGCACGGTCGTCCATCCGCGCGAGGGCATCATGATCGAGAGCGCGGAACGGAAAGCGAGCACCGTCAAAGCCGATGTGGATTCGCGGATCCCCACCGCCGTGCCGCTCAGCAGCGCGCAGGGGATCCTTGACTATCGTCCGATCGACGTCGCCGGGCGAGTCCACGGGCTTCTGGTCATCGCCGTAGAGGATGATCCGGTGACCCCGACGGCTCACGCGCAGATGTTGTTCGAGATGTCGGGCGCCCCGAAGAAGATGGTCATCCAACGCGGTACCACGCACTACGCGGCTTACAAGCAATACGCCGGTGAGGTGATCCCGATGATGGTCGAGTGGCTGCGTCGACTCGTCGTCGACGATCAAGGGGACGCGCTGCATGCGCGCGACAGCGAGGTCGTCTACGTCGGTAGCAGGCAGGACACGGCACAGGCACCGGCATGACGCATGACATCGTCATCCGTGGGGCGAAGGCGGTCCTGGAGGATGGAACGCGCAGCGCGGATATCGCGATCGATGGCGAGATCATCGCCGCGATCACCGCCGCTGGCGCGGCGCCGAAAGGAAAACGCGAGATCAAGGCGGACGGTCTGGTCGCGCTCCCCGGCCTCATCGACATGCATTCGCATCATCGCGAGCCTGGGTTCAGTCAGAAGGAAGACCTCACCACGATGGGCCGCCAGTGCGCCGAGGGCGGAGTGACAACCTCGATCGCTATGCCGAACGTGGATCCGCCGCCGACGACGGCAGAGAACCTGGACGGGATGCTGGCGATCTACCGGCAGCGCGCGATGGTCGACTACAACGTGAACGCGTCCGGTGTGAAGCTGGAGGAGATCCCGAAGCTCGCCGAGCGTGGGATCCTCGCGTTCAAAATCTTCATGGTCGTCGATACCGGCCGCTCGTACCCACACATGCCAGGCATCGGACTTCACGAGCACGGCGAGCTGTACAAGCGGATGAAGGCGGTCAAAGCAACAGGGCTTCCGCTGATGATCCATCCACACGACCAATCCCTCATGGACGCGATCGAGCACGAGTACTGGGATCGTGGCGAGCGCGACTTCCGCGCATACGCGAAGGCGTACTCGGAACACGACGGCGTGATCTGGGACACCGCGGCCGCGCTGTTGCTGCGGCTGCAGGAAGCGACCGGCGTCCGGCTTCACCTGCTGCACATCCAGACCAAACGCGTCGTGGACATGCTTCGCGCGGCGAAGGCCGCCGGGCAAACGGTGACTAGCGAAGTGAACCCATGGTGCTTCTGGCTTGGGAACGACTGGGCGAACATCGAGCGCCTCGGCGCGTACGCGCTCTCGTACTACGTGCCGCCGCACCATTCCGCGGCGGTGTACGACGGATTTCGCGACGGCACCGTCGACATCATGGCCACCGATCACGCTCCGCATTTGCGGGAGGACAAAGAGCCTGGCTGGAAGGACGGGTGGAAGGCGCACACCGGCACGCCGTCGGAGCAGTTCTACCTGTCCCTGCTGCTCACCGACGTGAACGACGGCAAGATCGGCCTGGAGCGCGTCGCAGACGCGACCGCAACACGCCCGGCGAAGATCTTCGGTCTGTATCCGCGCAAAGGCGCGATCCGCGTCGGCGCGGACGCCGACATCGTGCTCGTCGACCTCACGAAAAAGCGGGTGATCCGCGACGAGGACGTCCTCAGCAAGTGCGGGTGGACGCCGTACGCGGGTCGCGAGGTCAAGGGTGTAGCGCGGTATACGTTCCTGCGCGGCGCGGCGATCTACGACGACGGCAAGATCGCGGTGCGCGAGGGCTTCGGCAAGCAGGCCGTGCGCGCGGCGACACGAGTCGAGGCCGGCGGCTAGGGCTCTTCGCGGCGTGGCAGCCGCTCACCGACGCGTATCGCGACCTTCAGGTGGTTCTCCGGTGGCGGGATCGGGCAGTTGTAGTGCGGCGAGTACGCGCACGCGGGGTTGTACGCGCGGTTGAAGTCCAACACGAGGCAGCCGTCAACGCTCGCCGGCACCTCGAGATAGCGCATGCGATAGGACTCGCGTCCGCTCGTCGCGTCGGTGAAGTAGACGTCGAGCGCGTCCGGGTCAGCTCCTGGCTCGTTGAGCCGCAGCGCCATCACACGGGACTTCACGCCGTCGACCGCGAATTCCAGCCATCCGGCCCGGGTCGCCGACCGTTCGCGCTCGCGCGTCGAGCCGAGGGCGACGTTCGCCTCGTCGGGCACGAGGCGGACGACGAACCGATAGGCCGGGTCGTGCGGGAACCAATCCGGAGTCACGGCATCGCGCCGCGCGTTGGCATCGAGCACGACGACCGCGGGCATGTTCTGGTGTGAGAGCCGCAGGAGGTAGCGACCGGCCTCGATCGTTCGCGGCCCGCCGTCATCGCCATCGACGCGGAAACCGTCCGCAAACGCTTGGATCTCATGCCCGTGTAGGTGCAGCGTGTCGCCTACCGGGAGCTCGTGCCGCTCCACGGCGGCGAGGTACGACTTGGGTCCGCGCAGCCACGAACGGAAGTGTTCGCGGGCTTTCTCGACCGTCTCCTGCATCCGGCGACGATACCTTTGTGACGGAGGGCAATGGCACTGCGTATGCATCGCAGCAACGTATGAACGATCTGGTCCACACGTATTCGGAAGTCGTGCGAGATCCGGAGGGCCGCGGTTACGCGGCTGAAGTGCACGCCCGCGAGCGCGTCGACGGTATCTGGGAGACGTGGCTCGAGTTCCGCGGCCTCGGACGCGACGTCATGCTGCGAACGCGGCGCGAGTCAGAACAGCCGAACCGACGCGCCGTGCTCTATTGGGCGTCGGGCCTGCAGCCGACCTACCTCGATGGCGCGCTTCTCCGCGCAACGCGCGTCCGGCTCACGGAGCTGCGGACGATGTTCGAGGGTCGCGCCGCCTAGAGGCGAATGTCGATCCCGCCGCCCTGCGGTGCGAATACCCCGCTCACGAGCAGGAACACCAGAACGATCGCCACCAGAGCGACCACCATGACCGCCATGACACCGGAGCTGCTGCGTTCCATGTGAACACCTCCTAGCGGGCTTCCGAGCCGTCACATGCAGGCTGCGTACCAGCCGAGCAGGCCGCTCAGGCGAGCGTGCGGGCGAGGCATTCGGCGAACTGGGTCATCAACTGGTCGGCCTTGCGCTGGATCACGGGCTGACCGAACTCGCCGATGCGCCCGGCGATCTGCACGTCGCTCGTGATCCGGAGCTCGGTGTCCTCCCCCTTATCGACGAGCGCGAGATCCATCGTGGCGCGGACCGAACCGCCGAGTCGCGAGTCCTTCGCGTCCGCGCGCACTGACGCTTTGCCTGCCGCCTCGTCCGTCGCGGTAAGCACGACGTCACCGTCGAGCACGAGACGTACCGGCCCGAGCTGCACGAGAAGCGAGCCTTTGTACTTGCCGACGCCAGCCGGCGTGACAGCGGCGACGCCGGGAACGCATCGCGCGGCGGCCGGGATATCGGTGACGAGCTTCCACACCTTAGAGCGTGGGGCGCGTACGAGAGCGGTATGCGCGAGCCTCACGCGGGCATTGTCCTACGCGAGCACGGCGCGCATGGTCGCGCGGACACCTTCATCGTCGCCCTGCCGCGCCACGAGGACGCGCACGATGGCGACGTCGAGACCTTCGCTCAGCTTCTTGAAGGCCGGCGCCGCTCCCGACGCTGCACCGGCGTAACCGAACGCGGCCAGCATCTCGTCCGGCACCGCGCGAGCGAGATCGTCGTCCGAACGGCCCGAGGCGCGCGTGGCCTCCAGCTGATCCAGCTGCGCGGCGAAGCCCATGCGCTCGAAGTGCGCGCGATAGCCACGCGAGCCGCTTGGCCGCGCCGCGAGCGCGTACGCCAGGATCTGCTTCGCGAGGGCAAGGCGCGCGGCGTCGACGTCGTCGTCGACGCACACGCGGATGTACTGGATGAGCCTGGCGCGCGGGCCGACACGCTCGCGGCTCCACGCGATCTGCGCCGGCGTGCACCAGTTGAGCGCCGCGCCCTCGGCATGGCGTCCCGCGAGGGTGAGCATCTGCGGCCCGAGCGCGCCGACATAGATCGGGACGTCGTTCGTGATCTTGCGCAGCTCGTCGATGTAGGAACGGACCGCGGCGATCGGTCGGTCGGTCACGCTGCCGGATCCGACGCCGAGAACGAACCGTCCACCCGTGATGTCGTGTGCGCTTCGCGCCGCCAGCCCGAGCACCGCCGGGGGATTGCGCGCGATCGGCACGACAGACACACCGGTCGGAAGACCCGAGCGCTCGTGCCAGGCAACGCACATCACGATCGGGTCGTAATCGACACCTGCGTTGGTCCAGAGACTCTGATAGCCGAGAGCGCTCGCTTCCGCGGCGAGGTCGCGCAATTGGGCCGCGGAGAGGCCGAGCCGTGAGTCGAGGCCGAGGCCGACCTCCACTAGGGGTTCAGGCGCTCGCCTCCGGCGGAGCCGCCGGCTTGGTCTACGACCCAGCGCACCGACTTGCCACAGGGACAGCCACCGGCCTGTCGCGCGAGGCGGGGCATCGACGCCATCGCGTCCTTCAGATCCTTCCTGCCGGCGACGACCTCACGCTGCACATCCGCCCAGTGCTTGACGTCGATCGAGGCGCGGTAGGCCTCGGGCAGGCTCGTGAGCACGTGCGCGATGTACTTCTCGACATCGGTGAACGTCTCGCCGTGCGTCCCGACCATCTGGAACGCGAACTCGCCGCGACGGCGGAAGAAGCGCCGATCGGGCAGGCGCAGCAGGTCGTCGCGCGACAGGCCGTCGACCGACTCGGCGGCGGCGACCTTTGCGAAGATCGCGTCGGCCTCGTCGCGCGTGCGCTCCGGGAAGCGCGCACGCACGTGGCGCGCGTTGAGGTCATCGAGCATCTTCGTGCATTCCTGGATGTACTGATCCTGCGCATCCCGATTGTTGAGGTCCTTCAGGCCGAACTTCACGTTCGTCTGGCCGCCGCGCTCGTCGCCGAACATCTCGAGCCCGCGCCCGAACCACTTCGCGATCGACCTCTGGATCGCGGTCATGTCGATGTACCCGTCGCCGCGCGCGGCATGCTCGACCCAGCGTCGCAGTGGGATCACGCCCGCGGCGAGGTGGAACGCCTCCTCGCGCAGCATCGGTGGCATCGACGACGCGTACGGCTTGTACGCGGAGATCTTCTGCATCGTGAGCTGGTACTTCCCGACACGGTCGATGAACGCCGCGAACACGACGTTGTCGAGGAACGAGTCGAACTCGAGGTTGAAGGCCGCGAGGACGTGACTGCCGGTCTGCATCGAGAGGATCTCCTCGACCATGTCCTCGGGTGTCGTGTCGGTGACCGGCGACCAGTCCGAGCTCGTGAGCAGGTGGACCATCTGGTAGCCGTGACGCAGCTCCTCGGCCATGACGCGGAGGGCCCACGCCTGGTCCTGCGGGTCCTGCGCGCGGAAAAGCGTCATCTGATGCTGCTGGATCGAGCCGAACTCGGTCGAGGCCTGCGCGCGGATCTGCGAAAGGAGGTGCTGCGCCGCTTCGGGCGCGAGCTCCC
>JANMSU010000407.1:0-8577 GCA_031389835.1 Chloroflexota bacterium | reverse complement strand
CCGCTCGTGATGTTGAAGTCCGGCACCGTCTTCACGGTCCCGTCGTAGAGCTGGAGCAGCAGCTTGTCGCCGATGCGGTAGCGATCCTCGTAGCTCTCGACGAAGATGCCCGAGCTCGCGCCGTTGAGAACGGCGAGCTGCGCGCATGGCGCGTAGTTGCCGGTCTGCACGACGCAAATGTCAGGACCCGGGTAGCCCTCGTTGATCCAGGCCGCCTCGTACGCCTTGAGCGTGTTCACGCTCGCGGTCGCGGATACCTGGTTGTACGCGATGCCGACGGACGTCTGCTCGTGGATGAGGTTGCCGCTGCCATCGGTGTTCGTGAAGTCTCGGATGTCGAGCGCGATGTAGCCGCGGAACGACGAGTCGTTCGTCGCCTTCGCGGCCTGACCGAAGAGGACGAACTCGCGGCCCGGGGTGCTGGTGCTGGCGAGGTTGCACCCAGCTTCGTTCGTGCTCGTGCAGTTGTAATCCTGGTTCGCGGCCATGACGTGGTCGATGAACTGGTTGGGGTTGCCGTTGCCCGGTCCGGGCGGGTTAGCCCAGCGGTTTACCACGCTCGGCAGGAAGCCGGTCTTGCTCTTCGCGTAACCGCGCGTCGTCATCGTGATCGTATTCAGCGTCGGGCTCACGATCTTGATGAGGAAGGTTGGCACCTGCACGGTGATCGCGACGCGACAGCCGCGCCCGTTGGTCGAGACCGGCAGGATGCCGCTGATGAGGTTTTGGTCGGCGACAGTCGGGTCGTAGACCTCGCTGCCGAATGCCGCATAGGTCACGTCGATCCCGAGCGGATTCCCTTTGAGGTTGCGGTCCTGCAGCACGGCGTTGCCGGCGTTCCACCCGTCAAGTGCCACTCCGCCCGACGCGTACTTGTAGGCGCACGCGAGAGCTGAGGCGTCGACGGCATCTTGGATGTACCGACGCTCGGAGTAAAAGCGGCCGACGTCGATGCCGAGCGCCGCGAAGCCCATGAGGACCGTGAACATGAGGGCAACGAGCACCACGGTCTGCCCCGTGTCCTCGCGGTTGAAGCGCGCTCTTCCCACCTGTTCGCCGATGTTAACGACGGGGGCGCCCGGCAAGACAGTCGCTTGGATCAGGTTGTTACGTCGCAGAGACCGGTCTGTCACGGCGTGAACTGTGTGGCACGAGTTGTCGCGGCACAACCAGCCTTGGGGTAGCGCGTTAGTACTGCCCCGACAGAGGGAGACCCCTGGCTCCCATATACGCCTGTTTGCCAGCCACCTACAAATCATGCACCGCACGGTGTTCCGTGTGGTGAGGTGGAACAAAGATGCCAAGCACTACCAGGGTCTTCAGGCTCAGCGTTGCACTCATCTTCTCGATCTTCTCGCTGGTGACCGGCCCCGCGATCGCGGATGCTTTCGCGGGCCAGACGACGCGCGTCTCGGTGAGCTCCGCCGGGGTGGCCGCGGACATGTCAGCCTCGTCCGGGGTGTTGTCCGACGATGGTCGCTACGTCGTGTTCTCGTCGAGCGCGACGAACCTGCGTACCGGCCTCCTCACGAGCGGAACGCACGTTTACCGCCACGATCGGACTAACGGCGTGACAGTGCTTGTCAGCGTCGGGACGTCAGGGAATCCCGGCAACAACATCAGCCGCTTTCCGTCGGTCTCAGCCGACGGCCGTTACGTGGTGTTCAGCTCGTTCGCGACTGATCTCGTGGCTGACGACACGAACGGATTTCCGGACGTCTTCCAACGGGACATGGTCCTCGGCGCGACCACTCTCGTCAGCCGGGGTTCGGTCGGCGTCGTCGGTCTACCTGGTGGCAGCAGCTTGAGCGGCTTGTCGGGTGCCCGCGAGGTGTCGGACAACGGTCGGTATGTCGTCTTCAACTCGTTCGCCACGAACCTGGTCGCTGGCGCGACCAACGGCCTGGACCAGGTCTACTGGAAGGACATGGTCACTGGCGTCGTCGTTCGAGTGTCGGCCGACAACGCCGGACTCGCTGGCGACCGCCCCAGCGACAAGCCCGCGATCTCCGGCGACGGACAGATCGTCGCATTCCAATCGAGTGCGACTAACTTCGTTTCATCGTCGAACACGGTGCAGGTATTCACGCGCACGATGCCGAACGGGCCGCTAATGCTTGAGTCGGCGGACGCAGCGGCCCTGGGACGCCGCTCGGGTGTGCCCACGCTGTCGTTCGACGGACGGTACATGGCATTCGAGTCGGACGCGCCGCTCGACGCGCGCGACCTCGATAACGGCACGACCGACGTGTTCCTGCGTGACCGCACGCTCGGCACGACCGTGCTCGCGTCGCGGTCGCCCAACACGGTCCAGGGCGGGGTCAGCGCTAGGCCGTCCATCTCCGGCGACGGTCGTTGGGTCGGCTTCGACTCGCTCGACGAGCTTCTCGTCGGAGGCGACCTCGGCGGTATGGCCGACGTCTTCCTCTACGACAACGTCGATGGGACGATATCGCTCATCTCGCGGAATGATGCGGGTGAGCAAGCGAATCTGCCGAGCGGCCTGACTTTGGGCGGAGCGTCGGTGTCGTCGAACGGGTCCGTGCTCTTCGGGACGGCCGCGTCGAATCTGGCGGAATCGTCGTCCAAAGGCGTCAACCAGCTCTACGTCCGTCTGCTTGTGGAGGAGCAGACACCGCCCAACGTCACGATCGAGTGGCTCGCGCCCGTGAGCGACAGCTTCACGGTCGGCCGCAATCTTCCCGTGAAGTTCGTCGTCCGCGCGGAGGACGGCGCGGCTGTCCTCGACGAGAGCGTTCGAGTCGACGTGGTCGACCTGTCCGGCAGCGTTGTAGCCGGCCCGTACTTCTTCGGCACCTCGCCGAGCCGATCCGTTGCCTGGAACGGCGAGTCGTACCACGTGAACGTCGACACCAAGGACGTTGTCCCCGGTGCGTACCGGCTGCGCGTCCAGTTCTCGTCGCCGACGCTCAGCGGTGAGTTCACCCTGGCCACGAACGGCACGGCGGGCGCCGTGAGGTCCCGCCTCCGTGACTAGCACCGTAAGTACTGCCCCTACCGGGGGAGCGGCATGGGGGATCGCCGGTGTCGGCGATCCCCCTCTTAATTGCCAGCCATGAAGACGAAACGCGCCCAATTCACCAAGGCGGTCCTGGTTGGCAGCCTCGCGTTCTCCGGATTGGCTGGAGGATTCCAATCCGCCCTAGCGGCACCACTCGTTCGCACGACCCGCGAATCCGTGAGCTCCGCGGGCGCGCCGGCAGTCGGCATGGTGCAGGGCGGGTCGCTGTCCGCGAACGGCCGCTACGTCGTCTTCACCTCCATGGCCTCGAACCTCGTTGGTGTCACCGGTATGCACGTCTATCGTCACGACCGGACGACCGGCGCGACCGTGCTCGTCACCGTTGGCAAGAGCGGATCGGCGAGCGCCGTTGGCGGCTACGCCCCATCGGTGTCCGCCGACGGGCGCTTCGTCGCCTTCGCGTCGATCGGCACCGACTTCGTCGATGGCGATACGAACAATCAGCTGGACATCTTCCTCCGCGACATGAACGGCGGCTCGACCAGGATGGTCAGCGCCACGCAGACCGGTTCGCCGGCCGATCTCGGCGCCCTGGCCAACAACACCGCGGGCAAGCGCGAGATCTCGGACGACGGGCGCTTCGTCGCGTTCACCTCGAGCGCGAGCAACCTCGTCGCCGGAGCGAACGGCAAGCAGCACGTCTACGTGAAGGACATGACGACGGGTCTCGTCACGCGCGCCTCCGTCAACTCGACGGGCGTCGCGGGCGATGACAACAGCGGCACCCCGTCGCTCTCGGGCAACGGGCACGTGGTGGCGTTCATCTCCCAGGCTGCGAACTTCTCGGCGTTCGCGGTCTCGCGTATCTCTCAGATCTTCGTGCGCGACCTCGAGCTCGGCACGACGACGCTCGAATCGCTGACGACCGCGGGCTCGATCGTCCCGGGCAAGGCTTCCCAGGCGCCGGCGCTCTCGTTCGACGGGCGTCACGTCGCCTTCGAGACCACGGCGCAGCTCGATCCACGCGACCTTGACGGCGCCCTCGGTGGCAACACCGGCTGGGACGTCTACCTGCGGGATCGCACGGCGGGCGCGACCGTGTTCGCGTCTTTCACGACCAACACGTTCTCCGGGACCGACAGCCGCGGGCCCTCGATCTCGGCGGATGGCCGCTGGGTCGGCTTCCACTCAGCGGACGACAAGTTCGTCGGTGGCGACTCGAACGCGACCTTTGACGTGTTCCTTTACGACCGCGTCAGCCAGAGCTTCAGCCTCGTCTCGAAGAACGACGCCGGGCAGCAGGCCAGCATGGCCAGCTCGGGTGCGTCAGTCTCGTCTGACGGCCGTCTGGCGCTCTTCGGCTCGAGCGCTCCCAACCTTGTGACGACGCCGGCGAGCACCGGCATGCAGCTCTACGTGCACAACCTGCGCAGCAACGAAGCGCCGGTCGTCACGCTTGGTGCGGACCAGAATCTGAGCGAGGGCGTCAAGCTCTCGCGCGTCGCGAGCTTCACCGATGAGGACGCGTCGATCTCGTGGACCGCCACCGTCAACTATGGCGACGGCTCGGCCAGCGCGCCGCTCGCGCTCGCCGCGAACAAGACCTTCACGCTCGATCACCTCTTCGAGCCGGGCAGCTACGTCGTGAGCGTCCTCGTCACCGACGACGCGGGGGCGATCGGCGCCGACTCGTTCAACGTGACCGTCACCAACGTCGCGCCGACGGTGAACCTGGGCGCGGCCGTCGATCTCACCTTCGACTCGACGCTCAACCGGGCCGGCACCTTCAGCGACCCTGGGACTACCGAGACGTACTGGGCGACCGTGAACTACGGCGACGGCTCAGGCGGCATGGCGCTCGCCCTCACCGGCAAGTCCTTCGGGCTCAACCACGCCTACGGCACTGCCGGCACCTACACGGTCACCGTGAGCGTGACGGACAGCGAAGGCGACACCGGCTCGGCGAGCCTCACGGTCAACGTCCGCAAGTACAGCTTCCAGTGGCACGAGCCCGTCGACACCTCGTTCACGGTCGGCAGGCTGCTGCCGGTCAGGTTCTCGGTGCTGCGCGCCGACAGCACGCCGGTGTTCGACTCGACGGTCCGCGTCGATGTGCTCGACGCGTCGGGCGCGGTGCTCACCGGCTACGGCTACCCGATCGTCAAATGGAACGGCAGCGACTACCACGTGAACGTCGACACCCGTGGCTTCGGCCCGGGGGTCTACACGCTCCGCGTCAGCTTCTCGTCGCCGACGCTCACGGGTTCGTTCTCGAAGCAGACGACGGTGACCGCCGACGCGTCCACGACGCCGAACGGCAAGGACAAGTCCGACAAGGACAAGAAGGAAAAGTAACTAGGCGCTGAGGGCCGGCGCTCTCGTCTTCGAAAGCACGGCCCTCGCGATCTCGAGACCAGCTTCCACGTCCGCCGCCGTCACATCGTTATGCGTCACCGCGCGCAGGCGTGGCGAATTTCCCAGGTAGCGCGAGAACCGCAGACCGCGCTCCGCGCAGGCCTTCTGGAAGGCGCCGGCGTCCATCCAAGTCGGATCGATCTCGAACGACACGATGTTCGTGACCACCTTCGCAGGGTCGATGCGGACGCCCTCGATCTGCGCGAGTCCGTTGGCCAGCGCTTTCGCGTTGCGGTGATCCTCCACGAGCCGGTCGCGCATCTCCTCAAGCGCGACGAGCGCCGCCGCGGCGATCACGCCGGCCTGGCGCATCGCGCCGCCGAGAAGCTTTCGTACCCGGCGCGCCTTCGCGATCGTCTCGGCATCACCGCAGACGATCGAGCCGACCGGTGCCGCGAGTCCCTTGGAAAAGCAGAACTGGACGGTGTCGACGCCCGCCGTGAGCGCGGCTGCGTCGACGCCAAGCGCCGCCGCGGCATTGAAGATGCGCGCGCCGTCGAGGTGCACGCGCAGCCCACGCTCGTGCGCGAACTCGCCGATCGCGTTCGTCTGAGCGGCGGTGATGACCGTGCCACCGCAGTTGTTGTGAGAGTTCTCGAGGCAGATGAGCGCGGTGTGTGCATGCATGCCCTGCGGGCGGATGGCGTTCTTGATGTCCTCGAGCGACGGCATACCGTCGCGGTTCGGCACGAGACGCGGCACGATGCCGCCAAGCACGAACGCCGCGTCCATCTCGTTCTGGTAGATGTGCGCCATATCGCCCAGGATCACCTCGTCACCACGCTGCGTCTGCGAGAGGACGCCGCAGAGGTTTCCCAGCATCCCGCTCGCGACGTACAGGCCGGCCTCTTTGCCGACCGATTCGGCGGCGCGCTTCTCCAGCTTGTTGACGGTGGGGTCCTCGCCGTACTGGTCGTCGCCGACCTCGGCATCGGCCATAGCGCGGCGCATCGCCGGAGTTGGCTTGGTGAATGTGTCGCTCCGGAACTCGAGGATCTTCATAGCGCGAGCGCCTCCTTGATGCGAACGGCCGCCGCCACGAGGAGCGGCGCGACGAGGATCGCCGGCAGATAGTCCGCGACCTTCACGTCGCGGATGCTGAGAAGTTTGAGACCCACGCCGATGATGAGCAAGCCGCCGACGGCGCTCATCTCCCGCAGCTGGATGTCGGTGAGCAGGCCGGCGAAGAACGACGCGCCAACGGCAAGCCCGCCCTGATAGATGAGGATGAGCGGGATCGTGAGCAGCACGCCCCAGCCGAGCGTCGCCGCAAGTGCGATCGCCGTGAACCCGTCGAGCACGCTCTTGATCGCGAGCAGACTCGCGTCGCCGGTGAGGCCGTTCTGGATCGAGCCGAGGAACGTCAGCGGGCCGACGCAGAACACGATGGACGCGGTCACGAATGCCTCGGCCACGGTCCCGCCACCGCCGCGCGCGGCGAACCGACGCTGCAGTGCGGCCCCGAGATCATTGAGGCGCCGGTCGACGCCCCAGAGCGATCCGATCACGCCGCCGATGAGGATGCTGCCGAGCACGTACAGGAGGTTCGACGTGTCGATCGCGAACTTCGTGCCCATAGCCAGTGTGAACAGCCCGACGCCACGCACGACGTTGTCGCGGAGCCGCTCTGGAAGCCGGTCCCCAAGGACCGTACCGAGCAGCCCGCCCGCGAGCACGGTCAGGACGTTGAGGAGCGTCCCCGAAAGTGCCGACAAGGCCGCCTAGTATGGGCGGCCCATGCGTCCCTCCGAGCAGCTTCGTTTCTGGGCGCACGAGCTTGCGGCGATGGCAAAGATCGGGCTCGAGTTCGCGCCCAGCGACTACGACCGGGACCGATATGAAAGGACGATGGCGATCACCGAAGGTATCGCTGAGATGACGATTGACGCGACGTTCACGCCGGAGCGGCCATATCTGCCTGACCTCCACATGCCAAGCCCGAAGGTCGGCTGCTCCGTCGCCGCGTTCGACGAGACGGGCCGCGTCGTCCTCATCAAACGGGCGGACAACGGACGCTGGGCGCTGCCTGGCGGGTACGCCGATGTCGGTACGCCGCCCGCGGCGAACGCGCTGCGCGAGCTGCACGAAGAGACCGGGTTCGAAGCGCGGATCGAGCGTTCCAGTTCTACTGCGGCGTGGGCGAAGCCAACACGCCTGCAGAGACCGCAGGGCCGAAGGCCCAAGGTCTACATCTGCTGCTTCCGCGCGCGGATCACCGGCGGCGAGCCGACACCGTCGATCGAGACGACGGAGGTCGTGCTCACGGACCCCACCGCGCTCCCGGAGGATATGTCGCTGCTCCAGCGCACGATGCTCGAGGACTCGCTGGTGAGCGACGCGCCCGCGGTGTACCAGTGACAAAGATCGCGGTCTGGTCCGCGTTCGGCGGGATGGCCACCGACCTTCCGAAACAGTTGCCGGACGACGATGTCGTCGCGTTGAAGGACGAGTCCGAGCTCGCCAGTGCTGCCGATGCGGAATGTGCGATCGGAACGAACAACGGCGTGCGTGTCCGAAAGCTACTCGACGCGGCGCCGAAGCTGCGCTGGTACCACTCGGTCGGCGCGGGCGTCGAGGATCTCATCGGCGTTCGCGAGTTCCGCGACCGGGGGATCGCCCTGACCAACAACAGCGGTTCCTACGACATCCAGATCGCCGAGCACGCTCTCGCGTTCATCCTCGCCGGCGCGAAGCGGCTGCACGTATACCGCGATCAGCAAGCGCGGCGGAACTGGAAGGAGCACCGGCAGGACGAGCTGCGCGGGTCGACGCTCGTCGTGTATGGCCTCGGCAGCATCGGCGCGGAGATCGCCCGCCTCGGGGCGGCGCTGGGGATGCGGGTCATCGGCGTGCGGCGCCGTGTCGAGCCGGTCGAGGGCGTCGAGCGCATCGTCCCACCCGAGTTGCTGGAGGATGTCGTGGCGGAGGCCGACTACCTCGCGATCGCCGCGCCGCTGACGCGCGCGACACGCGGCGCGATCTCCCGCGACGTGATCGGCCGGATGAAGAAGACCGCGTGGATCGTGAACATCGCCCGTGGCGCGATCGTGGACGAGGACGCGCTCGTCGATGCGCTGCGTGCCGGACGTCTCGGCGGTGCGGGTCTCGATGCGCTCACGATCGAGCCGCTGCCCGCGGACCATCCGCTCTGGACGCTCGAGAACGTCATGATCAGTCCG
>JANMSU010000333.1:0-8740 GCA_031389835.1 Chloroflexota bacterium | reverse complement strand
CCAGGCCGATCGCAACATTGCTCAGGGACAGCGCCCACACGCGGGACAGCGCGGTGCCGGTCTTCAAGCTGTTCGCCAACATCGAGAGTCCGTTGTTGACGATCGCGAAGGCACTACCCGCGGCCACGATCTGCGCGAGGATGCCGAGCGGATCTCCAGGGCGAACCGCACTTTGTGTCATGGCAAGGACGACCCAGCCGGCGAACGCCGAAAGCACCCAGTCCGAGCGATTGAAAAGGGTTCCATACCACTTCGGGTCGCCACGGAGATCGCGCGGCTCGAATGAGCCGATGAACGCGACCCAGCACACGCCGAACGGATTTGGCAGACCAGGGTCAAAGAGCGCCGCAAGTATCGGCGCGGTCGTGATCGTGGCGTGGACACCGCCGGGTAGGCGAACCGGTAGGGCCGCTGCGACCAATGTCACGACAGTCCAAAAGAAGACACGCCCCAAATCGAGATCATCTGGCGGCGGTGCTGATACACGAATCAGAATTAGGCTGGCCGCAGCGACGACGGGGAACAAGAGCCACCGTAGCGACGCTGGGACGGGGGCCAACCAGGAGGTCACCGCGGGAGGATATGCGAGGCGGTCGAGCAAGCCGCATCGAACCGGATACATAACAAACAAAAGAAGGGCCGTCACGGCCCTTCCCTTGCGCGCTTTTACACGCCTCTAGAGGACGGAGATGACTTTAGAGACCGTTGCTGCCAGCGCCGCCGGCAAGAACTAGCGCGGCCAGCATGGCCAACGTTGCAAGGATCCGCTGCATGTGAGCCTCCCTTCGCCCGGCACTCGGGTGTCGCCGGGCTCCTACATCCTGTTCAATCGGGCGGCTTGGTCGGCGACTTAAGGGTCGACCTAGGGCCGATACCCGTCAGACACAGGAACGCCCGTAATCCGGCCGAAATCCACCTTTTTCCACGCCGGGCGTCCTACGGCCGAGTTGGCGACCGGAATAGAGTTCTGTCGGCACAGGCCTTCGCCAGTCGCCTTGGGAGGGGGCAAGGATGCCGACCATCAGCCACGAGCTCCCGCCCGAACCGGATCTCTGGGCGCCTGTCGGGTTCACGCACCTGCCGCCCGATCTGGTCTCCGCATTCCAGGGCGGTGACTGGCCTGAGGTGCGCGTACGGCTTCAGACGGTCATGGACGCCATGGTCACCGACGGTCCGTACGGTCGCGAGCTTTTCCAGCTCGTACTCCGGCTTCCGATCGGATTCGATCCGGTCTTCGAACGCTACCGCGCGTCGGCCATGGTCGATCACGGCGAATGGGATGCGCTCCGCAGCTCTCTCGCCGCGCTGCCGCTGGAGCCCACGGAAGTGTTGGGACTCCGCGACATCATCACCGCGCCCGTCGATCGCTCGACCTTCCCCGCCACGACGGAGCCGCACCATCGAGTGCTGTTTGAGCCGTACGAGTTCCAGGCCCGTCGTGCGATGGGCGCGTACCGTCACTGGGCGCAGCGCATCTCGAACTACTACCCAGACATCCTGTGGAAGCGCGACGACATACCGATCGGCAGGCACCTCCGCTTTCGGCGCTTGCATGACACGCTTGTGCTGGCGACAGGCGAGGCGCACGCCGGACGCCTCGAGGTCGCACACGCGCTAGCGCGCGAATCACAGCGCCAGGGCGACGAAGGTGAGCCGCTGCGCGTGGTCGCTCGCGATCTGGCGGAGCTCGTTCGGCTTGGCATGGGCGAGAAGCACGAATTCGAGCTCGCGATACCCGCGCACGTCTGCCGCCCGACAGGCCCATCGCCGCAGGGCGTGTGGGAGATCCTCCTCTTTCTCATGCCGTTCCTTGCGCTGCGAGAAGACGAATCGCTCGCGTGGGCGGCGCACCTCGCGGAACGCATCGCTGTGCGGCTTGCGGCGCCGCGGGCCGAGCTGCAGGCCACCTCGTGGATCGTGGCGAGCGAGCTTCGCTCGGGACGACGCAGCCGCGACACGGAGCTCGCGGGACTCCTCGCGAAGGCGCGGCGCAGCCCGCCCGGACTCCGGGGCCTACCTGTGTTCCTGTCCGGCTACACCGATCGGAGCTATGACGCGTTCAGGGAAGCCGAGCACCTCGCGCGGCGTGCTGGCAACGTGTGGCTGCAGGTGAGCGCACTGGCCTGGATGTTGGCGATCGAGCCGCAAGCTTCGACGGCGCGCCGCCTACATCGACTTCTCGACATCACGGCGTGGCGGCAGCCGATACTCACACCGCCGGAGGTCGCGGCGGACGCAGCGCTCGCGATGACCGTTACCGGCGAGCGCGGCCGATCGATCCTCGAGCTCGCTCTCACCGCGGGCAGGCCCGCAGTTACGACCGAGGTCGTTCTTCGGCACCTTGATGACCCGAACGGGACCAGTGCAGCGCGCGCCGCGGCAGTCGACGTGCTCGGGCTCGTCGGCACGATGCAAGCGCGGGAGATCCTCGCCCGGCTCGCCAAGCGCAACGACGATGTGGGCCGCTCTGCCGCGAAGCTGTCCTCACACACGGGACCGCGCATCTCCCTAAGCGAGCGCGAGGTCGAGGTGCTATCGCTGGCCGCGGAGGGCCTCACGAACCGCCAGATCGCGGAGCGACTTTACCTCAGCCCGCACACGGTGGCGCGTCACCTCGCGAACGCGCGCGGGAAGCTTGGAGCATCGAACCGCGCCGAGGCCGCAGTCCGGCTGGAGAAATCGCGGGAGCCTTGAACGATGAAGGCGGTGACCTTTCTCAAGGGTCACCGCCGTTTGGCGCTAGGAAAGAACGAGCGCGAAGACAGCCACTGTCGCAACGAGGGTGATTGCACAGAGGACCAGAGTCAGGTCGACGAGCCGTTGCGCGGTTTGTCCATGGACGCGGGGCTTGACGACGTAACGTCCGAACACGGCGATGATCATGATGGCGATCGTCACGATCGCTGCCAGCGGCCAGCTAGAAGATGCAGACATAGGTCCCCCACGGCGGGATGTTGTTGTCGATCCACCAGAGCAGGAATGATCCTGTGAAGCTCAATCCGGCGCCGATAGCGCCGAGAACCGCTCCTGCTGGCAGGCCAACGATCGTTGCCGAGGCGAACATCCCGACGACAGCACTGTACCCGCCGACCAAGATGACGTACCAGGCGAAAGCCTGGAGGGCCCACTTGGGCACGTAGCCGCAGAACGACGCCATCGGCGCGGCGAGACCCGCACCCTTACTCGCAAATTGCCTGACGGTCGGCCGTAGATGCCTTTCAACTTTGCTGAGCTCCTTGTTCAGCGGACCGAAGACCGCCTCGAGACTCTTTCGCTCGGCGCGCGTGAGTGTGCCCCCGATGACGAATATCCCATCGGCGTCGACAACGACGTGGGAGATCGCGAGCTCGATCAGCTCTTGCTGAGGGTCGCTCTTTGCGATGGCGGCATTGCTGGCCGGCATCATGGACACGAGAGACAGCGCGACCATGAATGCGATTAGCTTGCGCATGGCATCCTCCCTTTCGCAGGGAGCCTGCGCATGGCTGGGCTACCTCACATCCTCAGGAATGACCAATCGCGATGACCATCGCGATGATCGAGATTGACCATCGCGAGGAGGGTCTAGTGGCTAGAGACGCTCGTAGCGCGCGACATCGAGGACGAAAACAGTCGCGCCGCCGAAAGTTACCTCCACCGGGTACGGCATATAGAACTCACCTGGCTCCATGATCGGAGGCATCGGGCTGATGTGCTGAGACCGCGCATGGCACGTCTCCCGGATCGTCGCGATCACGTCTTCGACCTGGGTTTCCTCGACGCCGACGATGATCGAGGCGTTGCTCGTTTTGAGGAACCCGCCCTGCGAGTGAAGGCGCGTCACGCGGTATTCCTTGTCCGTCAGCGCGTCGACGAGCGCACCGGCGTCCTCTGGGTGGACGATCGCGACCACGAGCTTCATCCCGGCGGGACTATACCCTCGCGCTCCCCGGACACGTCCCTACGCCGGCGTCCCGAGGAGGGCGTCCACCTCACGACGGATGTCGCCGGCGACCTCCGCCTCCTCGCGGTCGGCCCGGATGACCACGAATCGACGCGGCTCCGCCGCGGCCAGGCGGAGGTAGGCGTCCCGGACGCGGACGTGGAGGTCCGTGGCATCCGCCTCGAACCGATCCCATTTGGCCTCAGCCCGCCAGCCCGACCGCGCCAGACCGATCTCGACCGGCACGTCGAGGAGGAAGGTGCGGTCCGGCACCAGGGTCCCGACCGCGAGCCGTGTCACCTCACGGATCGCCTCCAAGGGGACCCCCTGGCCGTGACCTTGGTAGACGACGCTCGAATCGAAGAAGCGGTCGGCGATGACGATCTTCCCGGCATCGAGGGCCGGACCGATGACTTCCCGCACGAGCTGCGCGCGCGCGCTGCTGAAGAGGAGCACCTGCGCCTCCGGACTGAGCGGGATCTCGCGCGCGTGCAGAAGGATGTCGCGGATCCGTTCGCCGGCCGCGGTCCCACCGGGTTCGCGCGTGAGGACGACCTCGAGTCCGCGCTCGGTCAGGGTCTGGGCAAGACCGCGCGCCTGGAGAGACTTCCCGGATCCCTCGCCCCCTTCAAAGGAGAGGAAGAGGCCGCGCTTCACCGATAGATCTGCACGCGGCGCACGGGCTCGTGGCCCGTCGAGCGAGACGACAGGCTCGCGCGCTCCGCGAGCTCGTGCTGCAGGCGTCGTACATACGCGTTCTGCGGCGCGAGCTCCATCTCGTCGCTCTGCCCTCCCGCCACCGCTTCGATGGCCTCACGCGCTTCCTCGAGTGCCTGGTCCTCAGGACCGCGTCGCAGATCGATGACGCTGGCGAGCGCGCTGGCTATCTGGCTCGAGGAGTTGCTGCGAGCGATGTAGATCGGGATACCCGAGGACTCCGCATTGCGAAGACGCGGCGTCTTGCGCCGGTAGTAGTTCTTGAGCGTCAGGACGACATCGGCATCCTCGGGCTCGCGAACGATCGCGACCGGCATGCCAAGACCACGAGCAGCATCCTCGACCCGCGACCACGAGAGGCCGAACGGGTACACCTTGATCGTTTCCCGCATGCCGTCGTCCACCGGCAGGCGCGGTGTGCTGCGGCGCTCCACGGCATCCGCCGGCGCGCGCGATGGCGTCTGCGTCTTCCGCGCGATCTCACCGCCCTCGGTGCGCTCCCGGATCTCGGGCGCCACCGGCATCCCGAGGAGGACGGCATCCACGGTCTGAGACACGTCGTTGTAGATGGCGACCCGCTGGTACGCCTGGATCTCGACGAGCACCTGGAACGTGGGCGGCGCCTTGCGCTCGAGGACGGACTTCTGCGTCCCGCGGCGTCGCGCTTCCTCGTCCGACAGGGTGACGGTCTGGATCCCACCAACGAGGTCCGTCAGCGTCGGGTTGAGCATGAGGTTCTCGAGCGTGTTGCCGTGCGCCGTCGCGATCAGCTGCACGCCGCGCTCGGCGATGGTGCGCGCGGCCGCCGCCTCCTGTTCGGTCCCGATCTCGTCGATGACGACGACCTCGGGCATGTGGTTCTCGACCGCTTCGATCATCACGGCGTGCTGCAGTGACGGAGTGGGCACCTGCATCCGTCTCGCGCGGCCGATGCCGGGGTGCGGAACGTCGCCGTCGCCGGCGATCTCGTTCGAGGTGTCGACGATGACCACCCTCTTCGCCAGATCGTCGGCAAGGACGCGCGCGACCTCGCGCAGCATCGTCGTCTTGCCGACACCGGGTCGGCCGAGCAGCAGGATGCTCCGCCCTGACTCGACGATGTCGCGGATGATCTCGACGGTCCCGTACACGGCGCGGCCGACGCGAAGCGTGAGGCCGACGACCTTGCCCGCGCGGTTACGCAGCGCGCTGATGCGGTGCAGCGTTCGCTCGATACCCGCGCGGTTGTCGCCACCGAACTGGCCGACGTGCGAGATGACATAGGCGAGGTCCTCGGCGGACACCTCGCGCTGCGACAACATCTCTTCCCGGCCGGCGAAACGCGCTTCGGGGAGCCGACCGAGATCCATCACGATCTCAAGGAGGCCCTCCAGTCCGTCCAGCGCACGCACGCGCTGTGCGAGGTCGGGAGGCAGTCCCCGGAGCAGCGCCTCGAGCTCGTCGCTCTGCTGCATTCACTAAGAGCATATCGAGGCCCGTAATCGCTTCGCCCTAGCGGACCACCGCCGGTGCAAGCGCGGGCTCCTCGACACGGACGGCTAGCTCTTTGACGAAGAGCATGGCAGTCGCCGCCTCGCGGAAACCCTCCGAGAGCAGCGCGCGCGCCACATGCTCTTCATAGGAGCGCACCGGCGACGTGTTCGGTCTCCCCGCGGGGAGCGCGCGGACCGCTGCGCGCACCAGATCGCGCGCCATGTCCACATCCCCGGCATCGGTGCGCACCTTCAGCACGTTCGGGTGCCGGTCGAGGCCGCCGAAGGCCAAGGCGACCGCGCACGGCTTCGAATGATCGTGATCGATGAGCGCCAAGCGGCGGCTCATCGCCAGCGGGTTGCCGCCGATGAGATGCGGCGGGTCGTAGGCACCGCCACGCCGGCCGAGGTCGAAGTCCTGGATCGACAGCTGCTCGGCACGCTGCACCGCGTGCGGCGTCGTCATCGCGTAGAAACGAAACAGGTCGTGCGCGTCGACTGATGTTGCTTCGCGTGCGCCCATGCGCGCCGAAGGCGCGGGGGACGCGGTGCGCGCGGCCGCGTACCAGGTCTCGCGCGTGTATGAGTAGAAGCCGGCCTGGAAGAACGTTTCGCGTGGACGCGCCTCGTCCGGCACCGCCGCGAAAAGGCGCTGCATCCCGTTGCGCGCTGCTGAGGCGCTGATCCCGGACAACAGGCGGAACGCACTGTCCGTCCCGCCGGGCTCCGGCAGCGCCGCAAGAACGAGCACGACCCATTCGGGTCGCCGCCCGTCATAAACGAGCGCGCTGCTGCGAAGCTGGCCCCGGTACTCCTCGAGGTAGACACGAAGACGTCCACCGAGACCGAAGAGACCGCCGATCAGTCCACGCCAACCACTCACGGCACCACCGGCAAGCGGCGCGGGGAGCGCGGAGGCGACGATGCCCTCACGTGTCCGCAGCGTGGACTCGAGCAGCGCCTGGACGCGCCGCATGTCGAACGGGGTCGCTGCGCGTGCCGGCACGCGGCCTCAGCGCTTCCCGAACGACAGGAAGAGGCGATGAAAGCGCTCGTCGTGCGTGAGCTCTGGGTGTATGGAGGTCGCGAGCAGATTCCCATCGCGAGCGGCGACCACGGTGCCGTTGTTCAGCCGTGCGAGCACGGCGACGCCAGACCCGATGCGCGTGATCTTCGGTGCTCTGATGAAAACGGCGTGAAAGGGGCCACCCGACATGCCGTCGACATCGAGGTCCGCTTCGAAAGAGTCGATCTGCCGACCGAACGCGTTGCGCTCGACGGTGATGTCCATCAGCTCCGCCAGCGGATGCGGATGGCCGGGAACGTCCTTCGCGAGGAAGATCGCTCCGGCGCACGTACCCCACACAGGCATGCCCTCCGCGGCGCGCTGCCGGAGCTTCGGGATGATCCCGTAGTTGTGCGCGAGCTTGCCGATCGTGGTGCTCTCGCCGCCGGGGATGATGAGCGCGTCGATGTCTTCGAGCTGCTCCGGCCTCCGCACGTCGACACCCTCGGCGCCGATATCGCGCAGCGTGCGGAGGTGCTCGCTGAAGTCGCCCTGGAGCGCGAGGACGCCGACGCGAGCGGTCTTGGTAGGAGCCCTACTACCAGCCGCGGACGGCAAGGCGTTCGCCGGCGGGGATCGTCTCGAGCGTGATGCCGCGCATCGGCTCGCCGAGACCGCGCGAGACCTCGGCGATGAGCTTCGCGTCCTTGAAGTGGGTCGTGGCCTCGACGATCGCCTTCGCGAATCGCGCGGGGTCCCCTGACTTGTAGATGCCGGAGCCGACGAAGTTTCCCTCCGCCCCGAGCTGCATCGTTAGCGCCGCATCCGCGGGCGTCGAAATACCGCCGGCGCAGAAGAGGACGACCGGAAGGCGCTGATTCTCCGCGACGTCGCGCACGAGCTCGACCGGAACGCGATATTCCTCGGCCTTCGCATCGAGCCCGGTGTCCTTCAGTTCGGCGAGCGCGCGGATCGCGGAGGTGATCGCGCGCAGGTGCGTCACGGCCTCGACGATGTTGCCGGTGCCGGCCTCGCCCTTACTGCGGATCATCGCCGCGCCCTCGTGGATGCGGCGGAGCGCCTCGCCGAGGTCGCGCGCCCCGCACACGAACGGGACCTTGAAATCGTGCTTCTGCACGTGGAACTGGACATCCGCCGGGGTGAGAACTTCGCTCTCGTCGATGTAGTCGACACCGAGCGCTTCGAGGACCTGCGCTTCGGCGAAGTGTCCGATGCGGCACTTCGCCATGACCGGGATCGTCACAGCGCCCATGATCTCGATGATCTTCTGCGGATCGCTCATTCGCGCGACGCCACCGGCGGCGCGGATGTCCGCGGGTACGCGCTCCAGGGCCATGACCGCGACGGCGCCCGCATCTTCGGCGATCCGCGCCTGCTCGGCGGTGACCACGTCCATGATCACGCCGCCCTTGAGCATCCGTGCGAGGCCGCTCTTGAGCGTCCACGTGCCGGTCGAACCGTTCGCTCCAGTGGTGTTCTGCGGAGACGCCATGTGTACGCAATCGTAACGCCCTGCCCGTAGAATCGGAACATGGCGGTCGTCGACGCGAACGTACTCGTGCTCAATCTCGACTTTCAGCCGCTGAACGTGTGCAACGTGCG
>JANMSU010000283.1:0-4164 GCA_031389835.1 Chloroflexota bacterium | reverse complement strand
TATGTTCGCGAATCCGGCGATCATGGGCTTCCTCTTCGAGGGACTCCGCGAGACGATCTACATCGCCCTTGTCTCGGTGGCCGTCTCCTTTGTCGTGGGCCTGCTGTTCGCGCTGGGCCGACTCTCACGGCGCTGGTGGATCCGCTGGCCATCCATCTTGTACATCGAGGGCGTCCGCGCCCTGCCCGTGCTGTTGCTCATCGTCTACTTCGGCATCAAGGGCTCGTCGCTCTTCCGCCCGATCTTCGGGCCGGACTTCGACCTCCCACGCTTCTGGGCTGGCGTCCTCGGCCTCTCCATGTACACGAGTGCCGTGCTCGCGGAGATCATCCGGGCCGGCATCGTGAGCTTGCCGCGGGGACAGACCGAGGCATCGCGCGCGCTCGGGCTCTCGCACTCACAAACGATGCGTTCGGTGATCCTGCCTCAGGCGCTCCGGTTGATGGTCCCGGCGATGATGTCCCAGCTCACCACGGTGATAAAGGACACGTCGCTGGTCGGCACGATCGGTGTCTTCGAGCTGCTGCGCCAGGGTCGCACCATCTACACGCAGTTCTTCAATCCCATCGAGGTGCTGCTGATCGTTCTCACCATCTATTTCCTGATCTGCTTCGCGCTCTCGCTGGCGTCCCGCCGTCTCGAGCTCGGCTACACGTCCAAGGAGGCGAAGAAGAAGATCCGCGACATCGAGCTGCGGGACCAGGCCGCCTAGCGCATCCGCGCGTCGACGCGCGCGCGATCGGCGAGCCCAGCCATCCCGACGTCTTCCACGGCGAACGACGCGACCGCGTTCGCGAATCTGGCGCAGTCGTCTGGCGAGCGGCCATCAGCGAGCGCGATCGCGAGGCCCGCGGCGAACGCGTCGCCGGCGCCGGTCGGGTCGACGACACGCTCGGCGCGGTAGCCGGGGATCGTCGTTTCTGTCCCGCGGTCCAGCACGAGCACGCCGCGCTCCGCGAGCGTGACGTACACCGTCCCGTTGCGCGCCCAGCGGCGCGGCGCACTGAGGTCGCCGGCGACGTCGTCTTCGCTGATCACGACACCAGAGACGAGAGGCACGATCTCAGCCGCGTCTTCCCACGGACGCGGATTGATGGCGCCGTCGGCGTCCCACTCGCGCAGGTAACCCTGGGCGACCAGGACGTTCGCGGCCGCCGAGGTCGTCCCGAACAGTGAGCGATCGAGCTCGTGCGCCACCGAACCGAGAACGACGGCCCGTGCGGAGCGCCACTCGGGTGGAACGTCCGACGGCGCGATACCGCGCGCGCGGGCCTTGAGCCTTAGGAAACGGCGTCCCTCCACGTAGCGGAAAGCGAAGGTGGTGGTCACGGACGACGGCAACGCATGCAGAGCGATGCCGAGCTGCGTGCAGCGCTCCTCGAGCGCCGCTTTCTCGCCCGGACCGACGCGTGTGACGAGCGCGGTCGCGGTTCCGAGCCGCGCGGCCGTCGCGGCCGCGTAGAGCGCGGTCCCGCCGAGCCGCCAGGTCGCCTCTCCTTCGAACTCGTCGCGCGCGACGTGACCGATCGCGAGAAAGTCGGCGGTCACATCAAACGTTGAACAACACGTGCAGGATTTCGCCGTCTTTGACCGTGTAGGTCTTGCCCTCCGTGCGCATGATCCCCTGCTTCTTCGCATTCGCCTCGGACCCAGCCTTCAGCAGATCCTCCCAGCCGATCACCTCCGCGCGGATGAACCCGCGCTCGAGATCGGAGTGGATGGCGCCGGCGGCCTGCTGCGCCGGAAGAGCGGCCGGGATCGTCCACGCCCGCACCTCGTCCTCCCCCACCGTGAAGAACGAGATGAGCCCGAGCAGCTCGTAGGTCGCGTGGATGACGCGGTCGAGCGCGGGTTCGTGCAGGCCCAGGTCCGCGCGGAACGCGGCCGCCTCCGTCGGATCGAGCTGCGCGATCTCGGCCTCGAGCTTCGCGCATACGCCGACCACCGACATCGCGCGATGCTTCGCTGCGGCCTCGCGCAGTGGCCCGAGCAACTCGTCCGGAGCGGCCACATCGGATTCATCGAGGTTGGCCACCACCAGCTGCGGCAGGAGCGTCAGGAACCGATAGCCGCGCACGGCCTTCTGCTCCTCTTCGTCGAGCCCGACGTCCCGCAGCGGCGTCTCGGCGTCCAGCGCGGCCATGGCCTTCTGCAGGACGGCGCGCTCGCGCTCCTTCTGCTCGCGCTCGGGACCCTTCGCCGACCGAAGCTCCGGTTCGATGCGCTCGAGTCGGCGCTCCACCACGACGTGATCGGCGAAGAGAAGCTCGAGCTCGAGGGTCGCGAGGTCGCGCTTCGGATCGACGCTCGTGTTGACGTGCGGCACCGACGCGTCTCGGAAGGAACGCACGACGTGCACGAGCGCGTCCGAGCTGCGGAGATCGCCGAGCTTTTGCGCGCTGATCCCCTGACCCGCTTGCGTCGCGTGGCCGGCAGCTCCGGTGGCAACGCGTGGCGCGAGGCCCAGGTCGCGGTACGTGACTTCGGCATACGTCGTCTTCTTCGGCTTGTAGAGCGCGGCCAGCTTGTCCACGCGCGGGTCCGGCACCTTCGCGACGCCGACGTTCGTCTCGCCCTCGGCGCCGGCGAACGCACCAGTCGCGGCGTGACCGCCGGTCAGCAGATTGAAGAGCGTCGTCTTCCCGACGTATGGCAGGCCGGTGATGGTCGAGACGAGGTTCACGTAAGCGTCGCCCCCTGGACCTCGGGGAGCTGCTCGCCGAAGATCGTCCGCGCCACCTCAGTGAAGCGCTCCACCGGACCCGTCGCGAAGACCTGATGCTTCGGCGTCGCGCCGTCGGCGAGAAGACGATGCGATTGGAGCACCTCGCGCACCGCGAGCGCTGTCGTCGTCGCGGAATCCACGACGCGCACTCCCGGCCCCGCCACCTTGGTGAACTCGTCACGCAGTAGCGGGTAATGCGTGCAGCCCAACAGAATCGTGTCGACGACAGGTGTGACGACCCCGCCTTCGCTCAGCAGCGGCCCCACGTACTCGCGCACCGCTTCGAGGGCCTCTGGCGTGCCGGCCTTCCCAGACTCCACGATCGGTACGAGCTTCGGGCAGGCCTGCTGCATGACGTCGCAGAGTGGGTCGAGATCGCGCACCGCGCGCACGTACGCGCCGGAGCGGACGGTTCCCACCGTGGCGAGGACGCCGATCGAGCGCCGCGCCGACGCGGCGATCGCCGCCGCGGCGCCGGGACGGACCACTCCGATGATCGGCACGGCCGATTCGTCACGTACTGCCTCGAGCGCCTGCGCCGTCGCGGTGTTGCATGCGAGGACGATCAGCTTGCAATCGCGCGTCGCGAACCAGCGCATGGCCTGGCGCGTGAACGCGATGACCTCGGCCGCGGGCCGCGGACCATACGGCATGCGCGCTTCGTCACCGAGATAGATGGTGGACTCGCCGGCGAGCTGACGGCGAAGCTCCTTCAGCACGGTGAGGCCGCCCACGCCGGAGTCGAACACGCCGATCGGGGCGTTCGGCCCCATACCCGTTACTACGTCCGACCGCAGGTCGGCGGAGCAGGCCGGTCAGCCGAAACGTAGTTTCGGACGACCACCTACTTCCGTTGCTGCGTGACGAGGCCCTGAGCGAGGGCTTCCACGGCGCGGCTCACCGGCGCCTGCGGCGTCGAGATCACGAACGGCTGTTGCTTGTTCAAAGAGTCGCTCACCGTCTTCCAGTCTGTCGGGATCTCGGCGATTATCGGAAGATTGAGGGCGTGCTCGACGGCCGTCCTCGACATGCCGCCGGGCGTGTCGGACTGATTGACGACGAGCAGGATGGGCTTCCTGCCCTTGTAACCGAGCGCCTCGAACGTGTCGATCGCCGCGCGCGAATTCGCGACGGTCGCATTCATGTAAGTCACGACCATGAGGATGACGTTCGCGGCGTCGAGGATCGCGAGCGCGTCCTCGGTGAGGCGCGACGGCGTATCGACGATGACGTAGTCGTGGCTCTCGGCCAGCATGTTCATCGCGTTCCCGATATCGCCACCCTGTACGAGATCGACCTCTTCTGGCTTCGCCGGCGCGAGCAGCACATGCACACCAGACGGACCTTCCCAGAGGACTTCGGTCAGCGACGTGCGCATCGCCCCCGCGGTCGGCAGATCGATGAAAGACCTGGTCGCGGGCGGGACCTGCATCGCGTGG
>JANMSU010000358.1:0-23467 GCA_031389835.1 Chloroflexota bacterium | reverse complement strand
ACGCGGCGAAGAGTTTCGCCGACCTCGCGAAGGAGGTGATCGGTGCTCACAAGTAGTCCGTCCTCACACAAGAAGTCGTTCCGCGCCGCGGGCAATCGGATCTTCCAGCAGGAGACCGAAGCGCAGCCCGGCATCATCAGCCTCCTGGCGGCGCGCACACCGACCGCGGTGCGCGAACTGCCGCTCGACAAGGTCGTACCGAACCCCTCTCAACCCCGCATGACCTGGCACGAGGAGACGCTTCAGGAGCTCGCCGCGTCCATCAAGGAGCACGGCGTGCTGCAGCCGATCCTCGTTCGGCCGTCGGGCGACCAGTACGAGATCATCGCCGGCGAGCGTCGCTGGCGGTCATCGAAGATCGCGGGCAAGGAGACCATCCCTGCGATCGTCGAGCGCTTCGACGATGCGACGGCCCTTGAGATCGCGCTCATCGAGAACCTGCAGCGCGAGGACCTCTCGCCGCTCGACGAGGCCGTGATCTACCAGAAGATGACCGGCGAGCTCGGCTACTCGATCCGACAGCTCGCGGGGAAGCTCGGAAAGGACAAGGGCTACGTCGAGAACCGTCTCCGCCTGGCCAGCGCCCCCGACGACGTGCGCGAGATGGTCGCGAAGCGGTACGACACCCTGTCGGCGGCGTATGAGCTGATGAAGCTCGAGGACAAGCGGCGTCGCCGCTCGCTGGCGAAGCAGGTCCTCGCCGGGCAGCTGACGCTGATCCGGCTCCACGATCGGGTCGAGCGGATCCTCCATCCACAGTCCCAAAGGACCAAGACGGAGCCGGCGATACCCGCGCTAAGAGACGACGCGCTCATCACGGCGACGCGGAAGCTGAACGAGGCGCTCGCCGAGCTGTCGCGTGCCGCCGGCGACGACGGAAAGATGACCATCCCGGAGGGTGACCGCCAGAACCTGGCGAAATTCCTGACGATCTCGCGCGCGCGGCTGGACAACCTGGTCGCGCGTCTTCGGAGCAGAGACGCGTGAGCGACCAGCGGCTGTCGGGACGCGGGAGCGTCATCTCGTTCGTCCTGATGACCGGGCTGGTCACGGCGGCGGCGACCGGCCTCTTCGTACTGCTGGACCCCAGGGCGCAGCAGTTCTGGGTCCAGCGGTGGGAGACGATCTCGGGGTTCGTCCGCTCGTTGTTCGGGGGCGGCTAGCGCGGGCGCGCTAGCAACTGTCAGCGCGGTCAGCGCGCCTGCGAGCGGCTAGCGCTCGACGCGAATGCTGGTCTGCGTGATGCGCTCGCGCTGGTCGCGGGCATCGCGCAGGATCGAGACGGCCGTCGTCGCAAGGCCGACCGCCCCGAGGAGGAAGATCACGCTGTCGTTCGTCAGTAGTTCAAGCACGTTCTATCTACAAGCAACGCACGTGCCACGAGCAAGCGGCGGGCCGGTCGTTACGGACTGGTTACGGTTTGGGTCAAGCGCCCTTCTTTGATGGCTTCGCGCGCTGGATGCGGACTTGTGAGACGCGTCGACCGTCTACGGCGGTGACCTGAAAGCGGTAGCCCTCGGCCTCGATGGCGTCGCCGACCTGCGCCACGCGTCCCAACCGGCCGAAGACCATGCCGCCAACGGTGTCATAGGGCTCGAGGATGAGCTCGACGTGCAGGCGCTCACGCAGCTCCGTCAGGCTGACCAGGCCGTTCACGACGTAGACGCCCGGTGCCTCCTCTTTTATGGCCGGCGCCGCGTCCTTCTTGAACTCGTCGCCGACCTCCCCGACCAGCTGCTCGAGCACGTCTTCGAGGGTCACGAGTCCTGCAGTACCCCCGTACTCGTCGATGACGATCGCCAGCTGGGCGTGTTGCCGGCGGAACTCGGCGAGCGCCTGGTCCAGGCGCAGGGTCTCCGGGATCGCCGGCACCTTGCGCATGATGTCGTTCGCCTTGGCCTTCGAGCCCCGGTCGACGCCAACGAGATCCTTGACATGCACGACGCCGACGATGTGGTCCAGGTCGTCGCGGTAGACCGGAAAGCGCGAGAGACGATGCTCCCGCGCCACTGCGATGAGGCCGGCGAGATCGAGCTCCTCCGGGACGGCGACGATCTCGGTGCGCGGGACCATGACCTGCCGCACGAGGGTGTCGGCGAAGTTGAGAGCGTTGCCGACGATCACGCGCTCGCTCTCGTCGAGCTTGCCCTGGCGGGCCGATGCCGCCACCAGCAGGCGTAGCTCTTCGTCGCTATGAGCATCCGCGACCTCGCCCGGACCCACTGGGATCCCGATCGCCTTGAGGATCTTGTTCGCGCTCGCGTTAACGAACCAGATGAACGGGTAGGCGACCCGGTAGAACAGGTGCAGCGGATACGCGAGCCACAGCGACGTCGTGAGCGCGCGCTGGATCGCGAAGTACTTCGGCGCCTGCTCACCGACGACGATGTGCAGGTAGGTGATCAGCGCGAAGGCGATGGAGAAGCTGATGACGTGGAAGAGCGTTTCGTTCTGCTCGATGAGTCCGCTGAACAGCGGTGCGATCAGCGCGGCGACCCCGGGCTCGCCGATCCAGCCAAGACCGAGCGACGCCATCGTGATGCCGACCTGGCATGCGGACAGGTACGAGTCGATGTGATCGATGATGTGCGCCGCGAGTCGTCCCCTGGCGCTTCCCTCGGCCGCGAGCTGATCGAGCTGAGTCCCACGCACACGGACCATCGCGAACTCTGCGGCGACGAAGAACGCATTGAGGACCAGCAGCACCACCGTCAGGATGACGGCCGGCAGGGCGGCGGAAGCGTCCATGCCCGGTGGATTCTCGCACTGAATAGACTCGGGAGAATGCGCGTGCTGGTCCGGCTATTCGCGTCTTATCGCGAGGCCGCCGGCGTCGGTCGGATCGAGCTGGAGCTCCCCCCGGGAGCCACCGTCAAAGACGCGATCAAGACCATCCTGAAAGACCACCCGCTAGTCGCCGAGGGGCGGCAGGTCGTTATCGCGAGGAACCGCGAGTACGTGACGCCAGACGAGCCGCTCGCGGATGGCGACGAGGTCGCGCTGATCCCGCCGGTATCGGGCGGCGCTATGACCATCTCGCCGATCCTGGTCTCGGCGTCGCCGCTTTCCGTTGACGATGCGCTCGCCGCCGTGCGCGACGTGGGCTTTGGCGGGGTCGTGGTGTTCCTCGGCACCGTCCGCGACCGGAGCCGGGGCAAACGCGTGACGCATCTCGAGTACGAGGCCTACGCCGAGATGGCCGAGGCGAAGATGCGCGAGATCGCACAGCGGCTCGAGACCGAGCACGCGCCGCTACGAGTCGTGATGCATCACCGTATCGGGGACCTCGCGATCGGCGACATCGCGGTCATCGTCGCCGCGGGCGCGCCGCACCGGGACGCCGCCTTTGTCGCCGCGCGCGCCGCGATCGATGAGCTGAAGACGGTCGTGCCGATCTGGAAGAAGGAGCACTCCGACGACGGCGCGATCTGGATCGAGGATCACGCATGACGTACTGGATGATCGTGACCAGCCCTGAGAACTACGAGCGAACGCGCAAGCTTCGCTTCGCGCAGCAGGGCGTGAAGAGCCGCCACCGTAGGAAAGCGGAGCGAATGGCTCCCGGAGACCGCGTCTGCTGGTATCTCACCGGCATACAGGCGTTCGCGGCGACGGCGACCATCACTTCGCCGTACTTCGAGGGCAGCGAGCCGATCTGGGTGAGCGAGAAGACCGGCGACACATATCCCTGGCGGTTCAAGATCAAGAAGGATCACGCGGTCGATCCCGATCGCGCGATCAAAGCGGAGTCGCTCCTGGCGGAGCTCGCTCACGTGAAGCGCTGGCCGAAGGAGCACTGGCGCCTGGCCTTCCAGGGAAACGTCCACGAGCTGGACGCGAAGGACTTCGACATCATCGAGCAGGCGATCACTGCCGCAGAGACCCGGCGGAGCGCAGCCTGACGCCGCCCGGCGGTCTCGTCGCAGAGCTCGTCGCCATCTGCGGCGCCGAGAACGTCTTCTGGCAGCCCGACGACCTGCGTGTGTTCGAGTACGACGCCGGATTCGATCGGCGCCCGCCAGTCGCCGTTGTCGTCCCAGGCACCGCTGAGGAGATCGCGGCGTGCGTGAAGGCCGCGGCGCGCGGCGGTGTCGCCGTGGTCGCGCGCGGCGCGGGCACCGGGTTATCGGGCGGCACGATCGCGTGTGGCGACGCGATGGTCGTCGTCACGTCACGACTGCGCCGCGTTCTCGCTATCGACGCGGTCGGTCAGACCGCGCTCGTCGAGCCCGGCGTGCCAAACCTGCAGATCAGCGTCGCGGCACGAGAGGCCGGCCTCTTCTTCGCGCCGGACCCCGCCAGCCAGCGCGTTTCGACCATCGGCGGAAACATCGGTACGAACGCCGGCGGTCCGCACGCGCTTCGCTATGGATCGATCGTGAATCACGTCCTCGGCGTCGAGATGGTGCTCGCCAATGGCGAGATCGCCACATTCGGCGGGCGTACCGCGGATCTCCCGGGCTACGACTGTGTCCCGTTCATCGTCGGCAGTGAGGGAACGCTGGGCATCGTGACGAAGGCTTGGGTGCGGCTCCTTCCCCTCCCCGAGGACACGCGCACCTTCGTCGCGCTCTTCAGCGACGTCGAATCCGGTGCACGAGCGGCGAGCGCGATCATCGCCCGCGGCATCGTGCCCGCGGCGATGGAGATGCTCGACCGCACCACGATCGGCGCCGTGAACGCAGCGTTCGACGCGCATCTGCCCGAGGAAGCGGGATCGTTGTTACTGGTCGAGGTCGAAGGACTGCGCGAGGAGACCGAAGCGGCCGCAGCGGCGATCGTCTCGCTCTGCGAGGCCTATGGCGCGTTCGGGGTGCGGACCGCGGCGACACCCGCGGAGCGGGAGCTCCTGTGGAAGGCGCGCAAGCTCGGGTATCCGGCACTCGCGCGCATCCGCCCGAACAACTACCTGCACGACGCCGTCGTGCCGCGCTCGAAGCTGCCCGAGGTGCTCGCGAAGGTGAATGCGATCGCCGAGCGCTATGGCTACATCATCGCGAACATGTTCCACATCGGCGACGGCAACCTCCATCCGGTGCTGCTGTTCGACGGCGCGGTCGAGCCGATCGAGCGCGTCATGGAGGCGAGCGCGGAGATCCTCAAGGTCGCGATCGATGCCGGCGGGACGCTATCGGGCGAGCATGGCATCGGGCTGGAGAAGAACCACTTCATGTTCTGGGTGTTCGGGCCCGAGGACCTCGACGCGATGCAGCGCGCGCGGGTCGCCTTCGATCCGAACGGCGCCATGAATCCCGGCAAGATCTTCCCCGGTGGCTCGACGTGCGCCGACATCCCGACCGAGCGCATCAAGCGCGGCCTGGCGGAGGGCATGTGGGTGTAGCGACGCAGGTTGCGGTGGCTCAGCGCGTGGTGGACGGCATGCAGCCGTCGCGCACACTGCGGCCTGAGACGACCGAAGACCTCGCTGCTGTCATCGCGGACGCCGACCGAGCGCGCGAGGCAGTCGTGCTGTGGGGCGGCGGGACCCGCATCGGCGTCGGCGATCCACCAGCGCGCTACGACATCGCGGTGGACCTGACCGGACTCACCGGGATGGTCGAGCATTCACCCGCGGATCTGGTCTGCACCGTCCGCGCGGGCACCACACTCGCTGAGCTCGCGCGCGCGCTAAGCGCGAGCGGCCAGCGCTGGCCGGTCGAAGCACCCTCGGCCGAGCACGCGACGGTTGGCGGCACGATCGCGAGTGCGGCCGCCGGCCCTTCGCGTTTGCGTTATCAGCATCCGCGCGATTGGATCATCGGCTGCACGGCGGTCCTTGGCGACGGCACCATCACGCACGCCGGCGGAAGAGTCGTGAAGAACGTCACCGGTTACGACATGACGCGGCTGTATAGCGGCAGTTACGGAACACTCGTCGCGCTCGCGGAGATCACGCTCAAGCTCGTGGCGCTGCCCGAACGGACGGCCACGCTGCGCGCGACGGTCGCCGACCTCAAGCATGCCCTGCGGATCGCGGCCGAGCTGCGGGCGACGCGCCTGCCGCTCGACGCCCTCGCCATCGTGACCGGCAGCGCCGCGGAACGGGTCGGCGACGCGCGCACGGGCATGTTCATCCGCATCGCCGGGACGGAAGCGGCGGTCGAGCGCGTCGCGCGCGCGGTGCGAGAGCTCTCCGGTGCCGCACCATGCGACGCACGCGTTTGGGAGAACATCGCGTCACTGCCGGCGGACTCCGATCGCGTCGCGCGCGCCGGGTGGCCGACGGGCCACGACGCGCCGTTCGAGCTCGACCTCGCGAGCGCCGTGATCTATCCGGGCAGCGGCATCGCGTTCGTGCTGAGTGCGTTGGATGTCGATGTCTTCGGCCGGATGCGGGCGAGCCTCGAGGCCGAAGACGGAGCGCTGATCGTCGAACGTGCCGACGCCGCCTTCAAGCGCGCGGTCGGCGGAGCGTGGGGCCGCCCGCGCATCCCGCTGGCGATCGCGCGCGCGCTCAAGGACCGGTTCGATCCGCACGGCGTGCTCGCCCCAGGCCGCGTCCCGTTAGCCTCGAGCATGTGACGATCGCTCCGCTCCAGGAGGTCGAGCCCGGCCTCCGCCAATGCATCCACTGCGGGATGTGTCTCGAGGCCTGTCCGACCTATCAGATCACGCGGCTCGAGACCGAATCGCCGCGCGGCCGGATCCACTTGATGATCAACATGCTCGAAGGCGGCCCGACGAGCGAAGCGACGCGATTGCATCTCGACCGCTGTCTCGCGTGTCGAGCCTGCGAAGTCGTGTGCCCCTCGGGCGTGCCGTACGGCCACCTGATAGAAGCGGCGCGCACGGTCCTCGCCGAGGAGTCGCGCCCGCGCCACGGCTGGCTCGCGGGGCGCCTGCGGCGCATCGCGCTCGACGTGCTCGCCGATCCGCCATCTCTCGCGCGGGCGGCGGCGGTCCTTGGTCTGTACGAGCGGCTGGGCGTGCGGGCGTTGCTGCATCGGACCGGCGTGACGCGCGTATTACCGCGCGGGTTGCGGCGTCTGGAGGCGCTCTATCCACCGTTCGCGCGGCCGCGTTACCGCGCGCCGGTGCCGCCGCCGGCGCCGCGGGCGCGTGTCGCCCTGCTGCTCGGTTGCGTGATGCGCGTCGCGTACGGGGACGTCCACACCGCGGCTGGTCGCATCCTTGCCCGGCAGGGCATCGCCGTGATCGACGCTCCCGCACAGGTGTGCTGCGGTGCGCTTCACGCGCACGCCGGCGAGCGCGAGGACGCGCGCGCACTGGCTCGTCGCAACGTCGCGGCGTTCGAGGCGGCGGCGGTGGACGCGATCGTCGTCGACGCCGCCGGATGCGGTGCGCAGCTCAAGGGCTACGGCGCCCTGCTCGCGGACGACGCGGTATGGGCCACGCGCGCCGCCGCTTTCGCCGTCAAAGTCCGCGATGTGAATGAATACCTCGCGGAGGTCGCCGGCGAGCGACTCGGACGGCTTGATCTTCGCGCGACGTACCAGGATCCCTGTCATCTGGCGCACGCCCAGGGGATCCGCAAACAGCCCCGCGACCTCCTCTCGCGCGTGCACGGCCTCGAGCTGATCGAGATGGCCGATGCGGACGTCTGCTGCGGCAGCGCGGGCTCGTACAACCTCACGCAGCCCGAGTACTCGGATCGGCTGCTGGGCCGCAAGGTCGATGCGATCCTGGCAACGGGTGCACGTGCCGTCGTCAGCGCGAACCCCGGCTGCATGCTGCAGATCGAGGCAGGGCTCAGAGCGCGCGGGTCACAGCTACCGGTGCTCCACGTGGTCGAAGTGCTCGACCGCGCGATGTCTTAGTTGCTCCGAACACAGGGGTGTCGGTCCTGAGCGCGCGACGCATGCTGGTGATAGCGAGCGCAATCTTCGCGACGATCGTCGCGGTGGTCGCGCTCCTGTTCATCCCGGTTTCGATCGCGGTCGGCAATCCACTGAATGCGGTCGCGGAGGCACTGCTGCTGGTTGCGTGCGTGTGGTGGGTCGCGCGGGTCATGCGCGCGGACCGACGTCGACGGCTCGCCGCGGAGGCGGCTCTCCCGCCCGAACGTCGCCCCGAGCGCCGTCAGCCGCGCCGGCCGATCACGTTCCAGCTACGCGAGACACTCGTGACGTTCGCAATCTGGGCAACGCTGATCTTCGCGTTCGACGCGGTGGCGCTTGGGATGGACCCATTCGTGAACGCCGGTGTCGCGGCCTTCGCGGGGTTCATGCTCGCGACGCTGACCGTCACCGGAAGGCACATGATGTTCCGGCTCACCGCCGAAGAAGATGAACAGGCACGACGCGCAGAGGAGCACGGCTGATGGACCTGGGCGTTCAGATCGAGCCGCAATTCGGATTCAGCTATGCGGACGTCGTGGGTATCGCGCGCGAGGCGGAGACAGCGGGTTTTCGGGCGCTGTGGGTCTCCGACCACCTTTTCCTCGGTGCCGACGCGGTCGCCACCGATTGCCTTGAGGCCTGGACGCTCCTGGCCGCGCTCGCCGTGGACACCAAGAAGATCCGCCTCGGCCCGATGGTCACATCGCAGTCGTACCGCAGCCCTGCGCTGCTCGCGAAGATCGCCGCCGGTGTGGACCAGATGTCGGGCGGGCGTGTCGAGTTCGGTGTCGGTGCCGGCTGGAAGGAAGTTGAGTACAAGGCATACGGCTACGAGTTCCCGGACGCGCCCACGCGCGTGACGCAGCTGGTTGAGACGCTGGAGATCTGCACGCGCCTGTGGAACGAACCGAGGGCGACGTATAGCGGCAAGCACTACCGCATCGAGGACGCCGTGTCGTCACCCAAGCCGGTGCAGAAGCCGTTCCCGATCTGGATCGGCGGCACCAAGCCGCGTGTGATGCGCATCGCCGCCAAGTACGCGCAGTGGTTCAACATGTCGAACCCGGGGCAACCGGCCGAGGCGCGCATCGCGGAGCTGAACAATCTCCTGCCTGAGGCGTGCAAAGCGGTCGGTCGCGATCCGTCAACTCTGAAACGGAGCCTTTTCATCCAGGTGCTCGTCGCGCCGACCCGTCGTGAGATCGACGAGATCACGGCGGAGATGGGGTCGCGGACGAAGACGACCGGCACCGAATGGCTGAAGGCGCGACCGGCGATGATCGCCGGTACGCCCGAGGACGTTGGCACGAAGTTACGCGCGATCGCCGCGGGCGGGATCGATCACGCGAACGTGATGTTCCCTTACAAATTCGAGCTCACCGGCGTGCGAGCTCTACGCGAAGTGGCGACGGCGCTCTAGCCGATCAGCTCGAGCAGACCTTCCGGATACAGCGGCACGCCAGCACGAAAGTAGGCGATCGGCTTCCACACGCAGGTGAATCGCGCACCGTTCGCCTCAATACAGTCGAAACGTTCCCGTTCGTAATCCCGCGGGTCTGCGAAGCGCGCGGCGTACACCCGGACCAACTCATGCCCGTCCGCGCCCAGGTAGGTGAAGATGTTCTCGACCGTGCCGAGATCTGTAACGTCGACGATCTCGAGGTCGAGCTCCTCGCGGATCTCGCGCGTGACCGCTTCGGTGCCACGCTCGCCGAACTCTATGGTGCCGCCCGGCAGTCGCCAACCGACTACCTCCTTCACCGCGTCAGGAACATCGAACACAAGCACTGCGTCGCCCCGTCTGAGGAGCGCGACCGCGACGGGTCGCGCGAGCTTGTGGGTCACGCCTTCGGACGCTTGGTGTGGTGGCCCGTCGCGCGCTGATACGCGGACGCGAGCGCGACGAGGAGCGGCTCAGAGAACGGCGGACCGACGAGCTGCAGGCCGACGGGCATCCCGTCGGTGCCGAAGCCGCACGGGAAGAAGATCGCCGGAAGGCCCGCCAGATTTCCCGCGGCGATGAGGCCGGTGTTGCCCGGCCGCTTGGACGCCTGTGGGTTGCTCGCGGTCATACCCGGGATGTCGAGTGCCTGCGTGATCGGCGTCGCGGTGATGGTGCGTCCGACGGACAGGATGACATCGGCGTCCTTGAAGATCTCGGCGAACGCCACGGAGACCGCGGTGCGCAGGCGCATCGCATGGAGGTAATCGCGCGCGCGGATGTCGAGTGAGGCGCGGAGGCCGGCCTTCTGACGCGTATCGACGAGCTCTTCGAATCGCTCGCCCTCGATGAGCTCGGCAAAGATCGTGGAGCCCTCGGCCGCATAGACGGTGGAGACGAGCGGGCCGAACGGCATCACCGGCAAAGCGGCACGCGCGATCGGTCGCACGAGTCGGCGGAACTCGGCCACTCCCTGCTCGAGCGCGCGCTTCGCTTCCGGCGACGCATGATCTTCGATGTCCTCCTGCGCGAACGCCACGCGCGTGCGCTTCACCGCCGCGGTAACGGCACGCGCGTCCAGCGGCTTGAATCGTCGACCCGAAGCGGTCGGATCGGCCGCATCGGGGCCGGCGATCGCCTCCAGCACAACGGCGCAGTCGTCGGCGGTCCGGGCCATCGGTCCGATCTTGTCGAGCGTCCACGAGAGTGCCATCGCACCGTGACGGCTCACGAGCCCGTACGTCGGACGCAGCCCGGTCACGCCGCAGTACGCGGATGGGGTGCCGATCGAACCGGAGGTCTCCGAGCCGAGCGCATACGGGACAAGTCCGCCGGCGACCGCGGATCCGGATCCGCTCGACGACCCACCGGACCAGCGCTCGATGTTCCACGGGTTTCGACCTGGGCCCTGAAGCGATGCGCTCGGGTAGCGATAACCTCCCCCACCGGCTAGCTCCACCATCGCGAGCTTCGCGGCGAGCACCGCGCCCGCTCGTTTCAGCTTCGCGACCGCGGTCGCATCGAGATCGATGACCTGATCGCGATATGGCGGCGCGCCCCAGGTCGTGGGCGCTCCCTTCGCGGCGAGAAGATCCTTTGCGCCGTAGGGGATCCCAAGCAGCGGTCGCCGCTCGCGGCGTCTCAGGGCGGCGTCCGCTCGCTTCGCTTCGGCGACGGCACGCTCACGCGTGACCGTTGCGACCGCGTTATATCGAGGACCGATGCGTGCGAGACGGTCGCATGTCTCTTCGGCCAGCTCGACGGCCGACACCATTCGCTTGCGCAGCGCGTTCTGCAGCTCCGCGATGGTCGCGAAGCGGTGATCGCTCAGGGGCGGAAGACCGTGGGCGGCTCTGTCGCGATAGGAACACGCTGTTTTCGTATCTCCGTCGCGTTCTTGTCGACGGTCGCGCGCGCTTCATCCGCGAGTCGCACCGGATCGTCGATGGGACGCGTGTCTGTTTGCATTGGCGTCGGCTCGCGATCGCTCTTTCGCGTCTTTTCTTTCACGGAATGCGCAGGATAGCGTGCTACCCTCGATCAATGGAGTCGCCGCCGATGCAGCGTCGCTATCCCATCGTTGAGCGTCCGCTGTCGCCGCGCGATTACGACATGCCGGTCGGCTGGTGGGGCTGGAACTGGGAGCCGCCGGTGCCGATGTCCGTCACGCAGCTGCTCGAAGCGGGCAACATGGACGCGCGGACGGCCGCGCTGTGCGGGATGACCATCGAAGCGCATGGCTCGATGCTCATCGCGGCGGAGCAGCCTCACTCAGGCAAGACAACGACGCTCACCGCGCTCCTCGACTTCTTGCCGAACGCCACGCGACGCATCTTCATCCGCGGCTGGGCGGAGACCTTCGACTTCCTCGGGCAGACACGACCGGAGGAGACGCTGCTGCTCGCCAACGAGCTCTCGTCCCATCTGCCGGTCTACCTCTGGGGCCCGAAGGCGGTCCGCGTCTTTGAGTCGCTCCGACGCGGTTACGCGCTCGCATCCACGCTGCACGCCGATTCGTGCGACGAAGCGCTGGCGCAGCTCGTCGGCGAGCTTGGCGTCGATCAGCGGGATCTCGCGCGCGTAAACCTGCTCATGGTCATGCGTATCTACGCCACGACCGGCGGCGGGTATGCGCGCCGCGTCGTCTCAGTGCATCGACTCGTCCCGCGCGGCGGGACCGTCACTGCGCTACAACTGGTCGAGCACGACGAACGCGCCGACACGCACGAGCACGACGAGTCAGCGGAGATCGACCTGCTCCATTCGCTCCGGCAGAGCGCTGACCGCGAGGGTCTGGCGGAAGAGCTCGAACGGCGTTCCGAGCATCTCGTCGATCTGCTTGGCCGCGGCTGCCGCGCCATTCCCGAGGTCCGCGCCGCGCTCGCGGGGAGTCGCGGCGAGCCCGTCCCCAATGAAGTCAGAGGAGATCCCGTCGAATGAAAGACCGACCAACGACGATCGGCGCGCTACGCGAGACCGGTTACCAAAGCCGCACGGTGAAGCAGGAGCTCCGCACGAACCTCATCACCGCGCTCGCGGAGAAGCGCGCGCTCTTCCAGGGCATCGTCGGTTACGACGCGACGGTGATCCCGCAGATCGAGAACGCCATCCTGTCGGGCCAGGACATCATCTTCCTCGGCGAGCGCGGGCAGGCGAAGACCCGCATCGCGCGTCAGCTGGTGGAGCTGCTGGACGCTGCCGCACCGGCCATCGCGGGCTGCGAGATCAACGACGACCCTTTCAAGCCGATCTGCGCCGCGTGCAAATACCGCGTCGCGAACGACGGCGATTCCGTGGAGCTCGTCTGGCTGATGCGCGACCAGCGCTACAGCGAGAAGCTCGCGACACCTGATATCTCGATCGCGGATCTCATCGGTGAGGTCGACCCGATCAAGGTCGCCGAGGGACGCTACCTCTCGGACGAGCTCACGATCCACTACGGACTCGTGCCACGCACGCACCGCGGCATCTTCGCGCTGAACGAGCTCCCCGACCTCGCCGAGCGCGTGCAGGTCGGGCTGCTCAACGTCATGGAGGAACGCGACGTGCAGATCCGCGGGTACAAGGTCCGGCTGCCGCTCGACCTTTTCGTCGTCGCGTCGGCGAACCCAGAGGACTACACGAACCGCGGACGGATCATCACGCCCCTGAAGGACCGGTTCGGCTCGCAGATCCGCACCCATTACCCGAAGGATCTCGCGATCGAGGTCGGGATCATGGAGCAGGAGCGCAACCTGTTCGTCGACGAGGGCATCACGACCATCGTGCCCGGCTACATGAAGGAGGTGCTCGCCGAGCTGTCGCAGCTCGCGCGGCGGTCTCCAGAGATCTCGCAGCGGTCGGGCGTGTCGGTCCGAGTGACCGTATCGAACTACGAGAACCTCGTCTCGAGCGCGCTGAAGCGATCGCTGCGGACCGGCGAGACGACCGTGGTGCCACGCATCAGCGATCTGCCCGCAGTAGTGGCGTCGACCGCCGGCAAGATCGAGCTCGAGTCCGTGGGCGACGTGACCGAGGAGCGGGTCATCGAGCGCCTCGTGTCGCGGTCGGTCCTCAACGTCTTCACGCGGACGTTTTCGCTCGCGGAGTTCGATTCGCTCCTCGCGGCGTTCGGTCGCGGCGCGACGATGCACGTCTCGTCCACCCAGCCGAGCGGCGAGTACGTGAAGCAAGCGCTGCAGATCCCCGGCATGAAGGGGGCGGTGGCGAAGCTTGGAGCATCCGGCAATCCCGCCGCGGTGGCTGCGGCGGTCGAATTCGTTTTAGAAGGACTGCATCTAAGTCGGAAATTGAATAAGGAGCGCGGAGACACGCGCTCGACATTCCGCGCGTGATGCCTTGAGGTCCGCACTGATGACGCAGGCGAGCGCTGGGGGTGCGGCGTCCCCTCGACGAGCATCTGCGCCCAGCGCGCCCGAACATCTCGCGCGCGGTGACCAGCGGGCGCGCGTACGGCTCGGCCTTCGGCCTTCGCCGGCTGCTTGGCGTGTGGCCTTCGCCCACGCCGCAGTAGCCAGCCGCGAGGAGCGGAGACGACGCGACGCCAGCGCTCGCGCTCGCAGGCGCGCGCTCCTCGGCCACTCTCGGAAGGCGGGCGCGTGAACGAGCTCCCGCGGCTTGACGACTTCGGACGCGAGATCAAGTACTCGCGCTGGGACGGCACGCAGCGGCTCGATGCGCTTGAGGCGGATGAGCTTCTCGGTGCGATGTCGGATGAGCTGCTCGCAGGCGGCGACCTCGAGGATGCCCTAGCCCGGCTCTCCCGTTGGGGTATGCCGGGCCGCATGGAGGGGATGAAGGATCTGCTCGAGCGTCTGCGGACGGCGAAGCAGAAGCGCGCCGAGCGACATGATCTCTCCAAGGTGTTCGACCAGCTCAAGGAGAAGCTCGAGGAGGTAAAGCGCCTCGAGCGAGAGGGCCTCGAGCGGCGGCGCGACACGGAAGCGCCGAACGAGCAGCTTCGCCAGGGAATGCAGAAGATCGCGCAAGAGCGCCTCGCGCAGCTCGACGCGCTACCGGACGACTTCGGCCGCGCGCTGCGCGCACTCAAGGATTACGAGTTCGTCGAGCAGAAGGCCGCCGAGAAGTACCAGGAGCTGCTGAAGGAGCTTCAGGAGCAGGTGCTTGGGTCGTACTTCAAGAACATGCGCGATTCGCTGCGCAACCTCACGCCCGAGCAGCTCGAGCGGACCCGCCAGATGATCCGCGACCTCAACCGCGCGCTCAAGGAGCGCATGGAGGGCGGCGAACCCGACTTCGAAGCGTTCCAGCGGCAATACCCGGAGCTCGCGGGCAGCGCAAAGAACTGGGACGAACTCTTACGGCAGCTCGCTCAGGGTATGGCCGCGATGAACTCGCTCTGGCAGAGCATGTCGTCGGAGATGCGCGATCAGCTCGAAGGATTGCTCGGGGCCGCGTTCAACGATCCAGGACTGCAGTCCGCGATGAACGACCTCGCCGAGACGCTGTCAGAGCTCATGCCGATGGACAGCTACGACCACTCGCTCTCCGGCGGCGACCCGATGACGCTGGCCGAGGCGCTGAACCTCATGGACGAGATGAATCAGCTGTCGGACATGGAGGACACGGTGCGAGCCGCGCGCGCCGCCGAGGATCTCGAATCGCTTAATGCGGATGACGTTGAGAGGCTCGCGGGTCCAGGCGCTCGTCAGTCGCTCGAGCAGCTAAAGAAGATGACAGAGCTACTGGAGGAAGCGGGCCTTATCCGGAAGGACGGCGAGCGCTACGAGCTGACACCGCGCGGGATCCGCAAGATCGGACAGCGATCGCTGGAGGACATCTTCTCCACACTCAAGCGCGATGCTTTCGGTAGCCACCGCGCCCGTACGCGCGGCCGCGGCGGCGATCCGACCGACGAGCTGAAGACGTACGAGTTCGGTGACCCGTTCCTACTCGATCTGCCGGAGACGGTGAAGAACGCCGTGTACCGGGACGGCGCTCATGTGCCAGTCAAGCTTGCGGCGCAGGACTTCTCGGTCTACCGCACCGAGCTCATGACGCAGTCGGCCACGGCGATCCTCGTCGACGTCTCGCGCTCGATGCTCTTCCGTGGGTGCTTCCTGGCGGCGAAGAAGGTCACGCTCGCGCTCGACTCGCTGATACGCTCGACCTTCCCGAAGGACGACCTCTACATCGTCGGCTTCTCCTCGCTCGCGACCCAGCTGAAGCCGCAGGACCTGCCACGCCTGACGTGGAACGAATACATCTACGGCACGAACATGCAGCACGCGTTCGAAACGGCGCGGACCCTGCTCTCGCGCTCCCGCGGCAAGAACAAGCAGATCATCCTCATCACCGACGGCGAGCCCACGGCGCACTTCGAGCCCGGCGACTCGGTCCCGACGTTCGCGTATCCGCCAACGAACCGCACGCGAGAGGTGACGCTGCGCGAAGTCCTGCGCTGCACCCGTGAGGGCATCACGATCAACACATTCATGCTCGCGCGAGGCCACTACCTGATGGATTTCGTGAATCAAATGTCGAAGATCAACACCGGACGCGCATTTTACGTGGAGCCGGAGCGCCTTGGCGAGTACATCCTGGTCGACTACGTGACGCACAAGCGACGGCGAGTCGCCTGAAAGTCGGCTAGACCGCCCTCCGCCAGCGCACCGAGAGAAGCGCGGCGATGACGCACACCGCAGCACCGAAAAGCGGCCAGAGCACGATCCCGATGGTCGCGCCGAGGAAGCCGAACGCGGCGCCAAAGCGATCGCCCGGCAGTGTTGAGAGCCCGATGAGGTTACCGGTCTGCGCGAGCCACGCCGTGAACGCGCCGACGAATCCGGTGACCCCGCCGATCACGGCGGTCCAGCCGATCGCGAACGGCGTGTCGAAGTCGAAGCCGTTCTCACCCACGAGTGCGCGAGCGATGACGATCCACGCCGCGACCGACAGGATGCCGCCGAGCCAGCCGACGACGGGGAGCTGCTCAAAGAACGTGATCGCCACGAAGGCGATGCAGCCAAGCGTCAGGTACCAGAGAGCACGCACGTCCTTACCCTACCCGGCCTACCGCGATCCGTTCCATATCGCTCGTCACGCTTTCGAAGCCGGGTCGCCCGTCTTCATGAAGCCGAGCGCGCGCCGCCAAGCGTCCTCGGACTCCTTCTGATGCTCGGCAGAGGTGCGGTCGAAGAACGAATGCGGCGCGCCCGGGTACGTGACGATGTGGGTCTTCACGCCGGCGTCCTTGAGCGCGCGGCCGAATTCGTCGACCTCGGCTTGGGGAATGCCTGAGTCCGCGCCGCCGAACAGGCCGAGCACCGGTGCGCGCATCCGCGGCGCGCGGCCCTTGGGCGCCGTGCCCCCTTCCCCTTCGCGCGTGGAGAGGCGCCCGTAGAAACCGATCACGCCCGCGACCTCGGCGTGCTCGGCTGACGCGAAGAACGCCTGGCGACCACCCATGCAGAACCCGAGGACGTAGATGCGGCGCGCATCGGTCGCGCCGCGCAGATGTCCCATCGCACTCGCGATGTCGGCCTGGATCGTGGTGGTCTTCGTCTTGGCGACATGCTCGCGAAACTCAAAGTCGTCGCCACGGCGCGAGGTTCCTGCGGTGCGCCCGAAATAGTCGATGGCGATCGCGTGAACGCCGGCCGAGGCGAAGCGCTCCGCGAGCTCCTCGTAGAACGGGTGCAGTCCGCGCACGTCGGGCGCGATCACGACGCCGACATCACCGTCACGCGCCTTCGCGAGACGCGCGCGGAAGCGCGTGGCGTCTTCGCTCGTGAGGATGACGTCATCCGCGCCGGCGCCACCGGAGATCGGAAGGAGATCCGCGGGCACGTCGGGCGGTCGAGAACCGGGTGGATAACACATGGAGCGCTAATGCTGCCATTAGGGGACCCCCTATGCTCGCGGGCATGGCCGACCTGAACGAGCGCGTCGCCGCGAAGATCGCCGAGATGCGGCCATACCTCGAGCGCAGCGGCGGATCCGTCGATCTTGTCGAGGTCGAGGACGGCATCGCGAAGATCCGCGTCGCGCTTACACGACCGGGGCCGAGCCGGCTCGTCGCGTCGCTCCAGCTGAAGAGCGGCGTCGAACGGGCTCTCCGCGGGGACATCCCGGAACTGCGCGGCGTCGAGGCGGTCAACCTGCCGCCGTATTCCGAGCTCGGTTGGGACCAGCCGGCCTTTCGTCCGACGGCGCTACCGGTGCCGTCAGAGATAGACGGGGACCGCTAGAGCAGTAACGCCGGCGCTAGCTCGCGCCACTCGGCGAGCGGGTGCGCCGCGAGGTCGGCGCGTAGGGCCTGGATGCAGACATGATCGGCGCCGTTCGCCAGATGCTCCTCGACGCGCGCGCGGATCGCGCCAGCGTCGCCCCAGGCGACGATCGCGTCCACCAGCGCGTCGCTACCGTCGTTCGCAAGGTCGGCGTCGCTCCAGCCGATGCGCCTCAGGTTGTTCGCGTAATTGTCGAGCGCGAGGTAGCGCTTCATATGCTTGCGCGCCGTCGCGCGTGCGAGCGTCGGGTCCGTCGACAGGACCGCGGCTTGCTCTACCGCGAGGAGAGGCCCCGCGCCGAGCTCCTTGCGCGCGAGTGACGTGTGCTCAACTGGGACGAAATAGGGATGCGCGCCGAGCGAGTGTTCGCCGGCGAGACGGAGCATCCGCGGGCCGAGTGCCGCGAGCACGCGGCCGGGTGGCTCGGGTGGAGCCGCGCCGGTGAACGGCGCCTTGTCCATCGCCTCGAGATAACGCGACATGCTCTCGACCGGCTTGTCGTACGACGCGCCACGCATCTTCACAACGGGCGCATGGCTTACGCCGATGCCGAGCAGAAAGCGGCCGGGGTAAGCCTCTGAGAGTGTGCGGTGCCCGTTGACCATCGCCGTCGCGTCGCGGGCCCACATATTCGCGATGCCGCTTGCGATGACGAGCCGCTCGGTCGCCGCGAGCAGCAGACCAGCGTGAGCGAAGATCTCTTTGCTGCCCAGGGACTCGGGGATCCAGAGCGCTGCAATCCCTAGCTTTTCGAGCTCGCGCACGTAGTCACGGGCCGCGGCGGCGGAAAGCCGCTCGATATCGAACGTCCACGCGCCGACGCGACCGAGGCGCTTGGCCCATTTGCGGGCCTCGTCGTGGTCGCTCACTTGTAAGAGCGTATCCGCGGCGCGACCGAGGCGATGTCGGCGTCACGCATCCCCTCGGCACCCAGAACGATCAGCCGCTCGCGCGCCGCGGTAGCGTCGTCGATGAGCTGGCTCACCTCGACCCCCTGACAGCGTGGCGCGAAAGGACGGAGACGCTCGATCCCTTCGTCCAGCAGGGTGGAAGCGCCGTGGAAGTTGCCGTTGCGCCAGTGATGGAAGCCGACACCGACCTGGAGGATCCCGTGGTAAAGGCCGCGGACCGGCGCGCGTGTGTCGCGCCAGAGCAGCTCGAGCGTCTCGTGCTGGTCGAAGAACTCGCCGGCGTTGAATTGCTCGATGCCGCGAATGAGCTCGGACGGTGGTGGCTCGTCACATCTGGCTCGAAAGGGCTCGTCGATCTCACCGCCGGGAACGCGCTTGGGCGGCCGCGCCGACTTGCGGTCGCGGCTACTGGGTCCGGGCGTGCTCAGAGCCGACGATCTTACGGAAGCGCAGCTCGTCCTCGAGGAACTCGCGGACGAGCGGGTTCTCGAACGCTTTCGGCAATCCTTCCGGCCGGTCCGCGAAAGCGACCTTGATGCCCTCATGAAGGTCGTGCGCCGCAACGAGACAACCCTTGGGCAGCCTGTACATGCGCGTGTATTGGAAGTGCCAGACCGGGCCGGTCTGGCCGATGAGCTCGCCTTCGAAACGGACCGCGTCGTCCGTCGCGCTGACGACTTTGGTGTACTTCGCGATCTCGCGCTTCGCGGTGGCGCGCTCTTCGTCGGTCGCGTCCGCGGGCAATGGGAACTCGGCGATTTCGCTCACTAGCGTTCGCGATGATACATTTCGCTGCGTCCAAGCGACCGCTGCTGTGGAGGAACCGACTCGAAATGGCGTATGTGATCACCGAACCGTGCATAGATCTGAAGGACGCAAGCTGTGTCGATGTGTGCCCTGTTGACTGCATTTATACGACCGACGCCGACAACATGTACTTCATTCACCCGGATGAGTGCATCGACTGTGGCGCATGCGAATCGGTCTGTCCGGTGAGCGCGATCTTTCCGGAGGACGCTGTCCCGGACAAATGGAAGAACTACATCGAGATGAACAAGAACTACTTCAACAAGTAGTAACTTGCTAGGTGACAGAGGATCGGCGGCGCTTGCGCCGCCGATCTTTGTTTCCTCGTTGCGCGGTGCGCGCACGTGCGTCGATCCGTCCGCACTCGAGGCACTGCCGTAGATGATTGTTGGGATCTTCACGATTCTTCCCGCGGCCCTTGAACGGCCGTACGCGCGCGTTCCACTTGTCGTGGCCACGTAAGCAGTAGCGCGCTCCGGCGACACCGAACGCGGGATTGCCGCGCAGGAGGTCGGGCTGAGAGTGGACCACCTGCATGACCAACCTTGCCTGTGCTCGCTTCAGGTCGCCGATGAACGGCCACAGCATGTGAAGACCGAGCAACACCGCCGAGGGTGTGAACGCCCGCCAACGTCGGTAAGGCCTGTGGTTGCCCTTGCCGGGATGCTCCCCTGAGATCGATCCGATGTCGCCAAGCGCGGTCTTCAATCGGACAAGCGCCGGAGCGACACCGTCTTCACACGATTGAGAAACATGGAGACGCGGCACGAAGTGGCCCATGTGCGTCCGGTGCTTCTCGAGATACGTGCTGCCTTCGCCGTCGAAGAGGCCGCCAGCCCAGGCACGCTCTTCACTCGCCGTCGCGGGCCAGATCGCGGGCTCTAGATGACGCCCAAGTGTCCACTCGAACTCAACACGCTTCGGGGGACATAGCCACGGCCCGATCAGGTCGGCGACCCGTGCGACGTCCGGACGCGATGTGGCCTCCCACCAATAGAGATCTTGCTTGCCTTCCTCGACCTTGGGACCCTTGAGCCGTCCGACGCCGACGATCCGCTGGAACTTGAGCAGCACCGTCGGCATGCCGTCTGGATCGGCTTGATTGATCCGGGACTGGACTCCTCGGCCGGACCGATTCGCCCACCCCTCGCCATCGAAGAACCCGGCTGCCCATGCGAGCTCGTGTCGATCCATGCACGAGTAAAGACCACATTCGAGATGCTCTTGTCTGTCCCTCGCTCGTCACACGTTCATGCGACGGCGGCGGCTATTTTGCGGTACCGCGTCTAGTCCTCGATGAGCTTCCTTCCGGCGAACCCCGACTCGAGGTCATGCCAGTAGCTGATGTGGCTTCCCTCGCCCAGCTGCCAGCAGAGGTACACCTCGCGGCCGCGGTACTTCGCACGGAAGTCGATGAGGCCGCGGTCGGGATCCTTCACCTCGACGCCGAGCTCGGCGATGTCTTTGAGGATGGCGTTGATCTCCTGGGCGACAGGCTCGGTGGGGCGCCGCCGGTACGCGATCGCGCGGCGCTGGAGCTCCTCGAGGAGGGGCCGCACCTTGGGCAGCATGGCCTCAGCCTGGGTCCGTGTGTAGGTCGGCATATGCTCACGCCGAGTATCGCCCAGGAGGGAAGCGAATGGCGACGTACGTTCTTCTCACGAAGGTCACCGCAGCCGGGGTCAAGACGCTGCAGTCGAATCCGCGCCGCATCAAGGAAGTCAACAAGGACGTCGAGGCACTCGGGGCCCGCGTGGTCGCGCAGTACGCGACGCTCGGCCGCTACGACTTCGTCAACATCGTCGAGGCCAAGGACAACGAAACCATCGCGCGACTGTCGGTCGCTCTGGGCGCACGCGGTTCGGTCCAGATCGAGACACTGACGGCGATCCCGGTGGAATCGTTCATCCGCAGCCTGGGCCGCAAAGGCAAGGCGACCGGCTAAGCCGCTTCCAACGTCAGATCGACCGCCGATCGCACCGGTGAATCGGCAGCGATCTCGTCGTCCCGAGCCGGCTCGACGGGTGACCAGGTGAGCGCGCGGCCGAGGCGATCGGCGAGAGCGGCCGCGGCGCGGTCGGCGACTTCTTGGATGTCAGCCCTCACACCCAATCGCTCCAGCGAGGCGACCTCGTGCGCGAATCCACAAGGGATCATCCGCCCGAACGCGGCCAGGTCGGTGCGCACATTCAGCGCGAAGCCATGCGTCGTCACGCCGCGCGAAACGCGGACGCCGATCGCCGCGATCTTCGCGGGCGCGCCCGTATCGGGAAGGTCCACCCAAACGCCGGTCTTGCCGCGCTCGGTCCTCGCAACGATCCGGTACGAGGCGAGAGCGTCGACGAGCGCGCCTTCGATCGCGCGGACATAGCCCACGAGGTCCGGCGTGTCGCCCAGCCGGACCACCGGATAGCCCACCAGCTGACCAGGTCCGTGATACGTGATGTCCCCGCCGCGATCGACCCGGTAGGCCGAAGCTCCGGCACGACGCAGCTCTGCGGGTCCAGCGATCAGGTGGTCGATCGTCCCGCGTCGTCCGATCGTGTACACGGGATCGTGCTCGAGCAGCAGGAGCCGCTCGTCCCCGCCCGCGCGCACGCGCGTCGCGACCGCCTCCTGCAGGCGCCAGCCGTCGATGTAATCGACGCGACCGAGCCAGCTCGAACGGAGAACGCTAGCGCCGGACATGGCGCTCGGCGTGGTACGAGGAGCGCACCAGCGGGCCGGCTTCGACGTGGCGGAAGCCCATGGTCATCCCCGCGTCGCGCAGGCTGTCGAACTCCGACGGGGTCCAGTAGCGCTCGATCGGCAGATGGACCGGCGACGGCCGCAGGTACTGCCCGACCGTGAGGATGTCGGTGCCCTGCGCAGCGATGTCGCGCATCGTCGCGACGACCTCGTCGTGCGTCTCGCCGAGGCCGACCATGATCCCGCTCTTGCACACGAGGTCCGGCGCGCGCTCCTTGGTGCGGTGAAGCACCTCCAGCGATCGCTCGTAACGGGCCTGGGGACGAACGCGCGGGTAGAGACGCGGAACAGTCTCGACGTTGTGATTGAGGATCTCGGGTCTAGCCGCCAGCACAGCGTCGAGCGATTCCGGACGGCCGACGAAGTCGGGGATCAGCACCTCGACGGTCGTGCCGGGGGACTGACGGCGGATCTCACGGATCGTTTCAGCGAAGATCTCGGACCCGCCATCGGGCAGCTCGTCGCGGTTCACGCTCGTGATGACCGCATGGCCGAGGGCCATCTGGGCGACGGCCTCACCGACGCGCTTCGGCTCCTCCGCGTCGACGACACCGGGCCGCCCGGACTTGACGGCGCAGAATCCGCACGACCGCGTGCACGTGTCGCCGAGGATCATGAACGTCGCCGTGCCGGCGCCCCAGCACTCGGCCATGTTGGGACAATGCGCTTCCTCGCAGACCGTGTGCAGCTCCTTGCTGCGCATGAGGCGCCGCAGGTTCTCGTACGTCGGCCCCGTCGGGAGGCGGACTTTGAGCCAGTCGGGGCGCGCGTGATCGATAGGCACGGACGCGTTGGACGCGCCGCGCCCGCGCGAACGGGGGCGCTGCACTTCGCCGGGACTCTCGAAGATGATCGGCGCGAGCTCGGCCACTAATACACCGGCACGGTCGGACCGACGGTCTGCAGCCAGTCGCGCATCGTCTGCAGGAACCGCGCGGCTGTTGCGCCGTCGATCACGCGATGATCGAAGCCGATGACGAGGTTCATGCGCTGGCGGATCGCGATGGCATCGTCGTCCGTCACGATGAGCCGCTTGACGATCGTCTCCGACGAGATGATCGCGGCCTGCCCCGGTGGCACGATCGGGCTCGAGATGATCGTGCCGAGCGGACCGGTGTTGTTCACGGTGAACGTTCCGCCGTAGAAGTCGTCGAAGGTAAGGCGCCGCGCCTTCGCGCGGTCGACGACGTCGCGGATGGAACGCATCAGACCGGCGAGGCTCTTCCCGTCGGCGTCGCGGATAACGGGCACGACCAGACCCTCGTCACCGAGCGCGACCGCGTAGCCGAGGTTGATCTCCTTGTGCGCTATGACACCTTGATCGGTGAAGCTCGAGTTGACGAGGGGCACGGTCCGCAGCGCCTCGACGGCGGCCTTGCAGATGAACGCGGCCGGCGACAGGTCGAAGCCTTCGCGCTCCTGGAAATCCCCGCGCACCTTCTCCCGGTACTTCATGAGCGCGGTCATGTCGATCTCCATGACCGCATGCGCGTGCGGCGCGCTCCAGGC
>JANMSU010000204.1:0-8654 GCA_031389835.1 Chloroflexota bacterium | reverse complement strand
GCTCGGCAACGTCGCCGTCGCAGTGCTTGCGCTTGTTCTCGTGACCGCGCTGCGGATCGCCTTGATCCCGCTGATGCGCGAATGATCGAAGCCCTGGCACCGGTAGTCGGCATTCCCGCACTCATCACCGCAGGTTGGACCGTCGTCGGACTACGCGCGATCGGCTCGCCGAATTGGGCGATCGGTGGAGTCGTTGCCGCCGGACTCGCGGCCTGTCTCGTGATAATCGCGGCGTTCCTGCCGCTGATCGGGTTCTTCGGCACGCTCGGAGTACCAGTGCTTTGCGTGGCGGGCGGGATCCTGCTCTTGAAGCTGTTCGCGCGCCTCTACGTCGTGGCGATTGCTCTCAGCGTGCCCTTCGCGTTCGCGATCGTGTTTCAGCCCCCGCTTTTCCCGCTGCTCCTACCGCTCATCCTCGTGATGCCCCTCTGGACCGTCGGCTGGGTCGAGCGCGAGCAGGGGAGCGGCATGTTCGCGCTCACGATTCTGGCGGCGCTGATCGCGGTGCCGGTCGCCGTGTTCGGGGCCTTCTTCCTCGTGCGGGGCGGCGGCTAGTACCCCAGGCCGCTGGGTTGTGGGTTGTTGCCGGAGCCTCCGCAGGCGAGCGGTGCGCTCGCGACGCCGAGAACGATGAACAGCGCGAGCAACATTCGGAACATGGTCACAGCCTACCGCGCTACTCGAGGTAGCGCTCGACGCTGACCCACCGCAGCGCCACGAATATGGCGAGCGCGCCGAGCGTGAGAAGGGCGACCGCGAGGACATACGTGCGCGCGAGGCCCCCGACCGCGCCGAGGATGCCCACGGTGAGCAGTAGAGCGGGGAGGATGAACGCTCCGCTCAGGTTGTTCGCAGTACGGAAGTCACGCGCGAGCAGCGTGAGCAGCAGCGAGATCCCTGTCGAGCACGCGACGGCGGCGAAGAACGGCGCGAGCAGCGCCGGGATCGTCGTAGGCCCGGCGACCCCAAGGATCAGCAGCAGCGTGAGCACGATGGCCACGTACGGCAGTCCGATCATCGCGGTCACAGCCAGGACCGCGAGCAGCTTCGCGGTGAGGATCTCGGCCACCGTCACCGGCAGCGAGATGAGGAGCTCGAGCGAGCGTCGCTCGCGCTCCGCGACGATCGCGTAGGTCGTGGTGAGCGAGGGGAGCAGGAGGCCGCCCATGACGAGCAGCATCGGGTAGACGAACTGCACCACGAGCTGCCTCGGATCGGTGACGTCCGCGAAGCCCGGCAGTGGCGAATCCCGCAGCTGCTCGATCCCGGGGCCGCCGAAATGTATCGCCACGAGCAGCTGGATCGGCGCGAGGAACAGGATGATGAACGGCAGCATCGCGGCCGTGAGCATCGCGGTGCGGTTCCGCCCGAGCTGCCGCGTCTCCTTCCAGAGCAGCGAACGGATGGAGCTCGCTCTCATTGCTCCACCGCCTCGAGGAAGAGCTCTTCGAGCGTCGCAGAAAGGGGTCTGCACTCGTACACGTCGATGCCGTCGGTAAGCAGCGCGCGCAGCAGCGCGGGCGCCTCCGACCGCGCGTCGATGAACGCCAAGACCGCGCCGTCCTCGACCGTCGCCGCGTGACCGTGCTCGCGCACGCGCTTGGCGAGCTCCTCCGCCCCTTGCCGCGCGACGAGACGCGTCCGCGGACGCTGCCGCTGGCGGAGCGCCGCAAGCGGCTCGTGCAGCAGGACCTCGCCCCCGCGCAGGATCACCACGTCGTCGCAGAGCGCTTCGGCCTCCGCGAGGTTGTGCGTGCAGAGCAGCGTCGTGCGTCCCTCCATCGCCGTCCGCAGGTAGTTGTGGACCTCCCGCGCCGCGATCGGGTCGAGCCCGACGGTCGGCTCATCGAGCAGCAGCAATGCCGGCTCCGACAGCAGCGCCGCGGCGAGCACGACGCGGCGCTGGAAGCCGCCGGAGAGCTGCGCGAGACGCTTGTTGCGATGTTCTGCAAACCCGAACGCGTCTATTGCGCTGGCGACATCGCCGCGCCCGTACAGCCTGCGAGCGAGCTCCAGGTACTCGGCAGTCGTGAGATCCGCGTACATGCCGGCGTTCTGGGGAACGATGCCGCACTGCCGACGCGCGTCGGCATAGTGCGCACCGTTCACATCCGCGCCGAGGAGTGAGACCCAACCGGTGGTCGGCGTCAGCGCGCCCTGCAGGAGGCGGATCGATGTTGTCTTGCCCGAGCCGTTCGGTCCGAGAAGGCAGGCTCGCGCTCCGACCGGGATCGACCAGGTGACCTCGCGGAGCGCGAGCGTGCCACTCCGATATCGCTTGCTCGTGCCATCGAATGCGATCGCGGTCTCCATCGCCGTAGTCTGCGCCCCGTGATCCAGCGCATCCGCGACGTGGGCGGCCCTGCCCTCGCGGTCCTCGCGACGATCTCGTTCGTCTCGAGCCTCGGTATCTCGATCATGCTGCCGCTCCTCCCGCTGTACGGGCTGTCGCTCGGCGCGTCGCCCCTGCAGCTCGGTCTCATGACGAGCGGTTTCGCGATCGCGAACGGCGTAGCGCAGTTCGCCTCGGGGTTCGCGTTGGACCGCTTCGGCGCGCGGCGCGTCATCGTCGCGGGCATCGGGTCGTACGCGCTCGCGAACGTTCTCATCGCCACTGCGCCGACGGCGATCGCCCTCATCGGCTACCGCGTGATCGCCGGTTTCGGCGGCGGCGTCAACATGGTCGCGACGCGCGTCTACATCGCGCAGTCCGCGGAGCAGGCCAGCCTGGCCTTCTTCAACAGCATCATCTCGGCGGCGAACTCGGCCGGGAGCGTCCTCGGCCCCGGCTTCGGCGGCCTCGTCGCCGCGTCCGGCGATCTACGCGCTCCGTTCTTCATCGTTGCGGGAACGAGCGCACTCGCTTTCGTCGCTGCCCTCTTCCTGCCGCGACCGAAGGTACGACCGCACGACACCGCGGCGACGGTGGCCGCGGGCGGCCGCGTGTGGAACCGGACCGTCTTGATCCTTCTCGTCGCGAACCTGCTGCTCCTCATCGGCTTCGGCGGCTGGATCACCAGCTACGCACCGTTCGTGACCACTCGGCTCGGCTGGACGACCTTCGACGTCGGGATCATTTTCACGATCTTCGGCATCGGCGACATCACGCTGGGTCCGTGGCTCGGCCACCTCGCCGATCGCACCGGTCGGCGACGCATGGCCGTGCTCTCCTCGATACCGATCTTCCTATTCGGCTTCGTCGTGTTCTTCGGTCTTCCAAAGCCGTTCTTCTACGCGATCAGCTTCGTCACCGGTGCGGCGCTCACGGCGTTCAACGCGTCATGGTTCGCGCTCCTCACGAACTCCGTTCCCGCTGCGCGGCGAGGGCGCGTGTTTGGTGTGGTTAGCGCGGTCGCGCAGACCGGGACGGTGATCGGGGCGATGGGCGCGACCGCGATCTGGCAGCTGACGGACGTAGGTGGGGGACTGATCCTGTCATCGACCGCGGCGCTCGGCGCGGGTCTCGTGCTGCTCCTGCTTCCTCCGGAGGTCAGGCGAGCGGCTTCTCCATCTCCACGTGCGCCGGAAGCATCTGATACCCAAGCTTCGCGTTGATCCCGCGCATGGACTTGTTCGGTTCGTCGTTCGTCGTGCCGAGCGCGCGCAGGCCTTTGCGCTTCGCGCGCGTGATCGCTTCGACCTTGAGCGCGCGCGCGACGCCTCTGCCCCGATGCACGCGCGCCGTTCCGGTCATCCAGGTCCAGCCGTCCTTGTCCTTGCTCTTTCCGGTGGTGGTGAAACCCGCGATCTGATCGCCCGCGTACGCGATCAGCGAAAGATCCCTCAGGATCTGGTCGCTGGTCGACGCCTCGTAGAAGCGGTCGAACGGCCAATGCGGTGTCGGCGTCGCGAACGGGATGTCCTCCCACATCGGCGCCTCAGCCTCGTACAGCGCGCGCCACCACTGCTCCGTCGCGGCCGCGTCGCGACCCTCGAGCGTCTCGGCGAAGCTCGTGATCTTGATGCCGGCGGTGCGCGCGCGGTCGAGCGCCTCGGAGAACTGCGCCGGATCGAACTTCGCCAGCTCGACGTACGACGCGATGCGGCGGCCGATCTCGCGGTAGCCGCGAGCGAGGGCCCAATCGACGGCGAACTTCTCGCCTTCGTTGGCTCCTCCGAGCAGCTTCGGCACGTCGCGGCGCCGCGCTTCGGTCTCGAGCGCCTCGAGCAGGGCGGACCCGATGCCCTTCCGGCGGTGCGGCGCGAGCACCGTCATTCCGATGAACTGAGAGCGGTCCGGCCGGGCCGTGAAACCGCTGCCGATGTCGCCGATGGCCGCGATGCTGCCGTCCGGCGCCTCGACGCTGACCCGCAGGAGGGTCGGGTCCTTCATGAGGTTCTCCCAGTAGCGCCACTCCTCGGCGCTGCCCTGCTCCATCCAGTGCTGCTCGCGGTTGCGCTCGACGACGAACTGGTCCCGGTCGCCGTCCTCGAACGCGCGCGCACGGTAGCCCGCCGGCAGGCGTGCGCCTAGACCAAGGACATCGGCAACGGACATAGCGTCCACGATGAACGGCGGACCCGCCGACCGTCAATGTCGCCGTCGCCATGGAACCTCGCGACAGGGTCGAACGTCCGACTAGCATCGATCCATGCGGATCGCCAGAACCCCATCGCTCGCCCTTGCGGTCTTGTTTGTCGCGTGCGGCGGCCCGTCAGCGCTTCCCATGGCGACCCCGACGGCCACGCCGGCCGCCACGGTTGCGACGCAGGCCGTACCGTCCGCCACACCGACGGGCGTTGTCGCGGCTACCGCAGCGAGCTCGCCGATCCTTCGCTTCGCACTCACCGACGTTCGCACCGGGGAGAGCTTCACGCTCGGCGGGTTTACCGGCAAGACGGTGATCGTCCAGGGAATGGCGGTCTGGTGACGGAGCTGCCTCTCACAACAGTTGGTTGTGAAGGAAACACTCCCTAGCCTGGGACCGGACGTGCTCATGGTCTCCATCGACGTGGACACCACGGAGAGCGCCGACCAGCTCCGCCGGTTCTCGGAGCAGCACGGCTTCGACTGGCGCTTGGCGCTGGCGCCGCGCGACATGCTCGTTGAGCTGCAGCGCGCGTTCGGCACGCAGTTCCTCACACCGCCGTCTGAGCCCATGTTCATCGTGGATCCAAAGGGAGAGGCACATCTCGTTCCGTTCGGGCACCGCGATGGAAACACTTTGCGCGCCATCGTCGCCCGATATCGCGCCTAGCGCGTGCTGGGCAGCGAGCTCGCGACTGGCTTCGCGATCGGACTCCTCGCAACTCTCACGCCCTGCGTGCTGCCTCTCTATCCGGGATTTCTCGCCTACCTCGCCGCGCGGCGCGACGATGGCCCCGGATCACAGGCGGCTAGGTGGCTCGGACTGGTCGTCCTGGCGGGCGTGATGACGACCATGCTCGTCCTTGGTGCCCTCATGGCGCTGCTTGCGGTGTCGACATCCAGCGTCCTGCGGATCGTGACGCCACTTGCCGACATCGTCGTCATCGTGCTCGGCATCGTGCTTCTGCTTGGCCGTGACCCGTTCGCGAAGCTCCCGATCCTCGGACCCACGCGGCTTGGCGGAGGAATGTTCCGTTCCGCTTACGTGTACGGTTTGCTCTACGGACCGATCGCGCTGCCGTGTGCGGCGCCACTGCTCGTCGCGATGTTCGGGCTGTCGCTCTCGTTCGACAGCTTCATCGCGGCGCTCGCGTTCTTCATGGCATTCGGACTCGGCTTCGGTATCCCGCTCCTGGCGATCTCCATGCTCGCGTATTCGAGGCAGCTGTCACTGGTGCGATTCTTCGCGGTCCGCCGAGCCGTGTTCTCGCGAGTGGCTGGAGCCGTTCTGATCGTTGTCGGTGTCGCCGACCTGGCGAGTAACCTCCCGTTCATCCTCCTCACGCTCTAGCGAGCCCGGCGGTCCGCGGCACCGGTCTTGCCGACAGTCCTCTAGGGCCCAAAGGCCCGATATAGGAGGAACAATTTCATGAAGGACAAGACAGAAGGCAAGTGGGACGAGACCAAGGGCAAGGTCAAGGAAGAGGCCGGCAAGCTCGGCGGGGACCGCTCGACCGAGATCGGCGGCAAGTTTGACCAGGCCAAGGGCAAGGTCAAGCAGGGCATTGGCGAAGTCAAAGAAGAGGCCGACAAAGTCGACGAGTAGTCCTTCCTAGCAAACCCGCGATCTAGGGCGCCAAGCGCACAATTACGAAGTGCGTTTGGCGCCCTTCTTACTGCTCGCCGCGGTCGTGTTCGCGTGCGGCTCGCCGCAGCAGACTCCAGGAAGCGCGCCGGGCGCTCCGTGACGGGGAGTCGGAAGATCGACGGAGTGGTCGACGTCAACATGCAGCAAATGGATAACCGGCTCGTGCTGCGCTTCGATCGGCGGGTCACGAACGCCGACCGCGTGACGGCGGCGGTACAGGCGGTCGTCGATAGCATCGAGCAATAGTCGCGCGGCCCTAGCCCGCAGGCTCGTCGCGCACCATGCCGACGCGATCGGGCACGTTCTGGGCCGGCTCTCATTCGCCCGCCCGCGTTTCCGCGACGGCTGCTTTCTCTACGTGAGCGACCGCGGCCTCGCACATGTCGTCCTGACCCGCCGTGGCTACGCCGCGATCACGCTGGGGCACGTCCTCGTATTCGCGCGTGAGCCGACCGATGCGTTGTGGAAGCACGAGATCCGGCACGTGAAGCAGTACGAGCGCCTCGGCCTCGCGTTCCTGCCGTTGTACTTGCGCCTCTATGCGAAACACGGTTATGCGGCACATCCACTGGAGCGCGACGCCGCTGAAGTGGCTACGCTTTTCGAGTGACGCCGTACGACATCGTCATCCTTGGCGGCGGCCCCGGCGGGTATGTCGCGGCGCTCCACGCAGGCATCAAGGGAGCGCGCGTCGCACTTATCGAGCGCGACCGTGTCGGTGGCATCTGTGTGACCGTGGGTTGCATCCCCTCCAAGGCGATGCTCGACTCGAGCCATGCCTATTGGGTCACGACGCATGGCGAGGAGCACGGGATCATCGTGCAAGGCGCGCGTTTCGACCTGGCGAGGGCCGTCGCACGCAAGGACGCGGTCGTCGCGCAGAACGTCGCGGGCGTCGAGCAGCTCCTCAAGGCGCGCAAGGTCGAGCTGATCAAGGGCGACGGCACCCTGGTCTCACCGACGCAGCTCAAGGTACGGACAGGGAACGGCGAACAGGCGATCGAGGCAAAGAACGTGATCGTCGCGACCGGGTCGAAGGTCGGCATGCCGCCGATCAAGGGGCTCGCGGAGTCCAAGCCGCTCGACAACGTCGGCGCGCTCTCGCTCACGACCGCCCCGAAGCGGCTCATCGTGATCGGCGGCGGCGCGATCGGTCTCGAGCTCGGCACTTTCTTCGCGGAGCTTGGTTCCGAGGTCACGGTCGTGGAGATGCTCGCTCAACCGATCGCCTACGCGGACCCTGAGCTGGTCCGCCTCCTCGTGCGCGCGCTGCAGTCTCGCGGCATCACGATCGTCACCGAGGCGCGCGTCACCGAGGTGTCGCGGTCGGGTGGCACGGTGAAGGTGACCGCCGACGTCGGCGGTGCATCGAAGACACTCGAAGGCGACGAGGTCTTGCTTGGCGCTGGTCGCGTCGCCAACTACGCCGGTGTCGAACAGGCGGGGCTCGCGACCAACAAGCTCGGCATCACTGTCGACGAGCACATGCGCACCAGCGTCAAGGGCATATGGGCGATCGGCGACTGCATCGGCGACCCGCGCGCTCCGAAGCTCGCGCACGTGGCGTCGGCCCAGGGTGAGGTTGCGGTCGACACCATCCTCGGCGAAGAGGCCGCGATGAACTACGACGTCGTACCGAATGTCGTCTACACGCATCCTGAGATCGCGCAGGTCGGGCTCACCGAAGCTCAGGCGAAGGAGAAGTACGGCGACGAGGTGAAGGTCGCGCGCTTCTCCTTCAAGGCGTCCGGCCGCGCGCGGGCGCTCGGCGACAGCGACGGGGTGACCAAGATCGTCGCGGCCGGGAAGGATCAGCGGATCGTTGGTGTCCACATCGTCGGGCCGCAGGCCAGCGAGCTGATCGCGGAGGCGACGCTCGCGATCCGCCTCGAGGCGACGACCGACGACGTGATCGCCACCATCCACGCACACCCGACGCTCGCGGAGACGTTCCGCGAGGCCGCTCTCGTCGCGCGGGGGAGAGCGATCCACACGGCTCGGTGACACGCGTCCGCGATAATTGACGCGGGCCGTTAGCTCAGTGGATTAGAGCATTCGCCTTCTAAGCGAAATGTCGCGGGTCCGATTCCCGCACGGCCCACTGACACCCGGCGCTCCCCGATCGGCTCGCGTGCGAGGCGGTTCAACTTCGAGTGGGACGGGCACGTGCAGGCGATGACCGGGCAGCGCGACGTGTACTCGTCCGCGAAGACGCCGCCCGCGTTGCGCCACCCCTTGGTGCGGCTGCCGCGCGACTGACGCGCTTCGGCGCCACGTCGGCGTAGCTCTCGTCGATCCATTCCTCGAACATGTCCATCGGCGCGGCGCCTTTCGGCTTCTTGACCGAGACCCAGCCCGATTTGCCGAGGCCGTAACCCATCGCCTCCACGTACGACTGGCTCTTCGCGAAGAGGAGCGCGTTCGTGAGCTTCACGCCCATCACGTAGTCCGCATACGGAGCGTCCGCCGCGGGCTCAG
>JANMSU010000153.1:0-21371 GCA_031389835.1 Chloroflexota bacterium | reverse complement strand
CCTAAAATCGATCTATCCCAACAATCACTGACGCCCCTGCGACGCGTCGCCTAGACAACGGGCTGGTGCTGTACGCGCGCGAAGCGCGGCACGCGCCCGGCGTGTCGCTGTGGGGCTGGTACCACGTCGGCGGCCGCAATGAGGTTCCCGTCACCACCGGCATGTCTCATTTCCTCGAGCACATGCTCTTCAAGGGCACGCCGAAGCATCCCAAGGGCGATCTCGACCGCTTGCTCGCGCGCTACGGCGCGCAGTGGAACGCCTTCACCAGCGAGGACGTGACCTGCTACTTCGAGACGGTCCCGAAGGAGCGATACAAGACCGCGCTCGAGCTCGAGTCGGATCGCATGCGCAACGCGCTCATCTCGGTCGAGGAGACCGAGGCCGAGCGAACGGTGATCGTCAGCGAGCGCGAGGGTCTCGAGAACGATCCGTCCTTTCTTCTCGGTGAGGAGCTCCAGGCCGTCGCGTTCAGTCGCCACACCTATGGTCAGGGCGTCATCGGGAGCAAGGACGAGATCAAGCTGATGTCGCGTGATGGCCTCTACGCGCACTACCGGCGTTTCTACGCGCCGAACAATGCCTATGTCGTCGTCGCGGGCGACGACGAGCCAGAACGTCTCATCGAGGAAGCCGCAGCGGCTTTCGGCTCCCTGGATTCGTCGAGCGATCTGGGCGAGCCACCGAAGGCGCCCGAGCCCGAGCAGCACGGAGAGCGGCGCATCGTCGTCCATCGCGCCGGCGGCACTCTGCCGATCGTGATGTTGGCGTTCCGCGCGCCGCGGGCGACGGACCCGCGCGCGGCGGCGATGTCCGCGCTCTCTGTCGCCCTCGCGGGGACGTCGACGGGGAGCGACGGCGCCTCCGGGCGATCCTCGCGCTTCCATCGCGCTCTGGTCGAGACGGGCCTCGCGACAGACGTCGACGCGTCGTTCCAGCTGATGAAGGACCCCTATCTGTTCCTCGCTGATGCGACGCTGCGCCCCGGGATCAAGCACGCGGACGTAGAGCGCGTCCTGCTTGAAGAGCTCGCGAAGCTTTCACGCGATCTCGTCGCGGAAGATGAGTTCGCGCGCGTCCGGCGGCAGCTGCTTGCGTCCACCGCCTTCAACACCGACACCATCACCTGGCGCGCATACCGGTGCGGCCAGCTTCTCTCGACCGGCGCCGCGACGTCGATCGGCGAGTGGTACGCGAAGCTCGCCGCCGTCACGCGCGAGGAGATCCGCGATGCCGCCGCCAGCCTCTTCGTGGAGCGGTCGCGCAACGTCGGGTGGTTCGTTCCCGACGGCGACGCGTCGTGAATCGCGTCCACCGGAGCGCGCTCGCGAACGGACTGCGGCTCGCGGTCGTTCCCATCGCGGACCTGCGTTCGACCTCAGTTCTCCTCGCGGTCGAGGCGGGGCAGTGGTTCGAGCCCGCCGGGCGGCCGGGGATCGCGCGCCTGACGGCGCAGACGATGCTCCGCGGCACCACGCGCCGCGACCCCGCAGCGTGGGCAAGCGCACTCGACGACTTGGGTGCGGTCGCGCGCCTGGACGCCGGCGCGCACGCGGCCGTCTTCAGCGCGCAGTGCCTGGGCGACGACCTGGGTGAGCTGCTCGTGTTGATCTCCGAGGCCGTTCGCACCCCGGCGCTCGCCGACGCGGAGATCGAGTTCGTGCGCGGTCAAACGCTCGCTCATCTCGAGAAGGACGAGCGCGACACGCGCGCCGTATCCGACCGCGCGTGGCGGCAGCTGGTCTACCCCGAGGGTCACCCCTTTCACGCGCCTGCGATCGGTGACGCCGCGGTCGTGCGGTCTGCGACGCCGGCGGCGATCCGCGAGTACCACAAAGGCGCGATCGCGCCGGACGGCGCCGTGCTGGTCATCGCGGGCGGAACGACCGTGGAGGCCGCGAAGGACGCCGCCGCCAAAGCGTTCGGGGAGTGGCCCAAGCGCGGAACGGCGCGCGACGCGCGCTACCCGCAAGTGACGCTTGCGACGACGAAGCGTCGGATCGAGCTTGTTCCCGATAAGACCCAGAGCGACGTGATCATCGGCTGGCCTGGCTTGCCGCGGACCGACCCGCGCTTTGTCGCAGCGCGGGTGACGAACATGGTCTACGCGGCCGACACATTCGCGAGCCGCGCCGGAAGCGTTATACGCGACAAGCTCGGCCTCGCGTATTACGTCTTCAGCGGCATCGGTGCGAGCCGCGGCCAGTCGCCCTGGATCGTGCGCATGGGCGTCAATCCTCAGAACGTGCGCCGCGCGGTCGAGGTCGCGCTCGACGAGCTACGTAAGGTCACGATCGGCGAGATCGCGGACGACGATCTCGCGCTGGCGAAGGACAAGCTGGTCGGCGAGCTCGACGTCGCGCTCGAGAGCCCCGCCGGTGTCGCGGCGATGGTGCTCGAAGCCGAGATGTTCGACCTTGGCGACGATCACTTCGAGCGCTATCCGCGGGAGCTTCGCGCGGTGACCAAGGAGCAGGTGGTCGAGACCGCGCGCACCTTCCTCCCCCCGGACCGCTACGCGCTTGTCGTCGCAGGTCCGGAATTGCCGGAGGCGCCGGTTTGAACGCGGCATTCGCGGCGGACGTCATCAAGAGCTTCGACGAGACGGGCGTCGTCGAGATCGAGACCGTGTCCCCGAAAGGCACAAAGAACTCGGTGAAGATCTGGATCGTTGTCGTTGACGGAGTTCCGTACGTGCGCTCGGTGCGTGGCTCGAGGGGTCGCTGGTATCGCGAGCTCCTCGCGCGCGGCGAGGGCGCGATCGTTGTCCGCGGGAAGCGCACCGCGGTTAAGGCCAAGCAGGACACCACGAAGGCCGCGATCGAAGGCACCAGCGACGCTCTGCGTCGGAAGTACAGGACCAGCGGCGCGTCGCTCGCATCGATGCTGCGCGCTGATGTTCTCGACACCACGGTGCGGCTCACGCCCGACTAGATGAAGGTCCCAGTGGTCTTTTCATGAGGAGTGCCACCAAGGTCGCGGCTCTATCGACCATCTTGTTCTCACTGGCCGGCGTCGTCTGGTTCGTCCTGGAGAGCACTCCCCCGCGACTGGGTTTCTCGGACACGGATGACCCGGCGGTCATGGTCCGGTTCGTCCGGGAGCATCCTGCTGTCTTCGTCCAGGCGGGGACCACGTTGATCTTGATGGCCATCACCCTGACGATCGCCGTTCTGGCGGTGGCGGAGGTCGTGGGCGCACGATTCGGCTCGGTGGGCCTGCGGTCCACCTCGGCCTTCGGCCTCTTCTCGGCGGCGTTCTTCCTGTTCGGCGGCGCGGTCCGAATCGGGTCTTCGGGTCCGCTGCTCCACATGGCCGGTCTCAGGGAGGAGTGGGGCGAGGGTGCGTACCTTGCCGCCCAGGTCGTCAGCCAGGGGCTTTTGATCGGTGGCATCTTCGCGCTCTGCTTGTGGGCGGTCGGCCTGAGCCTGATCGGCCTTCGAACGAAGGTCATCCCGCTCGCGCTCTGCGTCCTCGGGGTCTTCCCCGCGTTCCGCATCGTGAGTGGCATCCTCGGCCCGCTTAAGCTCTTGCCGGAGGTCGACATGCTCTGGGTCATCTCGATCGCGTCGATCTTCGGCACGATCCTCTGGTGCTTCATCCTCGGCATCGTGCTCCTGCGTCGGAGCTTCGGGTCGATAGTGGAGCGTGCCGTGGAACCGGCGAGCGCTGACGCCTAGAAACCAGCAGCGTCTCGTAGCCGCGGCGGTACGAAACGGCGACGCAAGTCCGACGAAGCACACGAGCGGGCGCTCAGTCCGGCAGGCGCACGCGCCTGCCCCGGCGAACGGCGAGGCCTTCATCCTCAAGCGCCGCTGTGAGACGCGCGACGCGCTCGTCGCCGATCTTCCACCGCAGCTCCGACGGCGTGAGTCCGCGCGACGCGTCACGAAGCGCCGCGACGATGCGGCCACGCACGCGTCGGTCGCTCGTCGCGAATGTCGCCTGACGACGCGGCGCCGGCGGTGCGGCGCGGCCGCGCGAGCGACACATCGAGGCGATCGGGCAGACGTCGCACCGCGGTGCCCGCGCGAGACACACCGTCGCGCCGAGATCCATAAGCGCGTGGTGCCAGCGGTCGGCTCCCGTCCGCGGCACGAGCCGCTGGTCGAGCGCGACCGCCTCGCGCTCGGTCGCGATGCGTCCCAGGAGCACGCGACCAAGGACGCGCCGGATGTTCGTATCCGCGAACGCCACGGTTTCGCCGCGGCTGAAACACGTCACTGCGCCGGCCGTGTACGCGCCGACGCCCGGCAGCGCATCAAGACCCTCGCGTGACGCGGGGAGCGCTCGCGGATGGAGTCGAGCGATTCGGTGCAGGTCGCGCGCGCGGCGGTTGTAGCCGAGCCCCGACCAGGCCCGTAGGACATCCGCGAGCGCCGCGCCCGACAGGGCGGCCAGCGTGGGAAAGCGCCGCAGGAATGCGGTGTATGCGGGAAGCACACGGGAGACCCCGGTCTGCTGGAGCATGACCTCGGAGACAAGGACCGCGTAAGGGTCGCGCGTGCGCCGCCAGGGAAGGTCGCGCGCGTTGCGGCTGTACCAGCGCAGCAGCGGTCGTCGGTATGTCGCCGCCGCGGCCCCAGCGGTATACAATCTGTCGCCAGCATAGGTAGCCCGAAGTGCTGAGGGCCGCGAGGTCTTCAGTGCTTTTTTCTAGGGCGGTGGGGTAGCGCAAGTCGCACCCGACGCGTAACGGAGGCTCAAATGAACAATCTCGAGAAGCCGGTCTATGTCTCTGCCGAAGGACTGAAGAAGCTGCAGGCGGAGCTCGAGGAGCTGCGCACGACCAAGCGCACCGAGGTCGCGGAGCGCATCCACGCCGCGATGGAGTTCGGTGATTTCACCGAGAACTCCGAGCTCGAACAGGCCAAGAACGACCAGGCCTTCCTCGAGGGCCGGATCATGACGCTCGAGCAGATGATCAAGAACGCCGAGATCATCGACGAGACTTCGAAGCACGATCTCGTCGAGGTAGGTAGTCACGTGACCGTCGAGGCGGACGGTCACAAAGAGAAGTACACGATCGTCGGATCGGCGGAGGCGGCGCCGCAAGAGGGCAGGATCAGCAACGAGTCGCCGGTCGGGCGCGCGCTGCAGGGACACCGTGCAGGTGAGACCGTCAAGGTGTCCGTGCCCGCGGGCACGATGGAAATGAAGATCCTGGCGGTCAGTTGAGCGTAGAGTCCCTGGGGAGCGTGGCGAGCAGAGGATCGGAGCAGGGTCACCAGGCGCGCTTCTGGGCGGATGAGGAGGCCGACCTCCTTGCCACAGACCGCCAGCACGTCATCCGCGATTCCAAGACGCCCTCGGGGGCCGTGCCGATCTCCGGTCTTCGCGGTCCGATCATCACCGACGCCCTCTACCGCACCTTCAAGAAGCGCGGCCTGCGCATCCGGTACGTCTTCACCATCGACGACTACGACCCGATGGACTCGCAGTCGCTGAAGCAGCAATCGGCCTGGGCGGAGCACATGGGCAAGCCTTTCGCGCACATCCCCTCGCCGGAGCCCTCAGTTGCATCGGACTTCGCGCGCTATCACGCCTCGGCGTATCTCGCGACGTTCGAAACACTCGGCATCCGGCCCGAGGAGATCCACTGGCTGCGCGACCTGTACGGCAAGGGCGACCTCGATCAGCAGATCGACCTGGTGCTGCGCAACGCCGCGACGATCCGCGAGGTGTACGAGCGCGTGTCGCACGTCACGAAGGACGACCGGTGGCTTCCGATCGGCGTGATCTGTGAGAGCTGCGGTCGACTTGGAACGACGTTCGCGTTCGACTACGACGGAAAGACCGTGGCATATGAGTGCCGCACGAACCTCGTCGAGTGGGCTGAGGGCTGCGGCCATTCTGGCCGGCGGTCGCCGTTCAAGGGCGGCGCGAAGCTGTACTGGAATCTGCAGTGGTGCGCGATGTGGGACCGCTTCTCCGTCACGTACGAGGAGGGTGGCAAAGACCTCCTCACCGCCGGTGGATCACGCGACCGCGCGAACGAGATATATCGCGAGGTCTGGAAGAAGGATCCGCCCATCGGCCTGGTCCACGAGTTCCTCACGATCGGCGGCAAGAAGATGGCGACTTCGAAAGGCCTCGGGGCGTCGGCCACGGATCTCGTCAAGGTGTACCCACCCGAGCTGGTCCGTTTCCTGATGCTGCGCACGCACCCCAAGCGGCACGTCGAGTTCGATCCGGCCGGTCTCACGCTACCCAAGCTTTTCGACGAGTACGACCGCTGCGCCGACGCGTTCCGCAACGAACCCGATAGCGATCAGGCGCGGGTTTGGGCCCTCTCGCAGGTCGCCGAGGATCCCGAGCCGGCGGGCTTTCGTGTGAAGTTCACGATCGTGGCCGACTGGCTCCAGATCCCGAGCGTCGAACCATTGAAGGAAGCCGAGAGGCGCAAGGACGCGCCGCTCGCCGCCGCGGAGCGAAAGGATCTGGAGCAGCGGATCGCGCTCGCGCGCGTATGGCTGGAGCGTTGGGCGCCGGACGATGCGCGCTTCAGCGTGCTGCCGGAGCTGCCCGCCGATATCAGGCTGACCGACGCGCAGCGACGCTATCTGATGGCGGTGAAGGATCTCGTCGGCAAGTTCCGCGACCCCGAGGCGCTTCAGAACGAGCTGTACGAGACGGCGAAACGTCTTGGCATCGTCGGCCCGGATGGCAAGGTGTCGCGCGACGCATTCAGCGCGATCTATCTGGTGTTCCTCGGAAAACCGAGCGGCCCGAAGGCGGGCTGGCTTCTGACCACACTGAAGGATGACTTCGTGCATCGCCGGGTCGATGAGGCGGTGAAGTCGCCGTGAACGGGAAGCTCCCCGTCGCGATCATCTGGCACATGCATCAGCCGTACTACCGGCACCCGCAGACGAGCGAGTTCGTTCTGCCATGGGTGCGACTCCACGCGTCGAAGGATTACCTGCACATGGCGCGCCTCCTCCAGGAGTTTCCCGGCGTCAAGGCGCATCTGACGATGGTGCCGAGCCTTCGTGACCAGCTCGAGGACTACGCGCAGGGGGCGGACGACGAAGACACGCGCGTGACGATGCGGACCGTGGACGGCACTCTCACACCAGAAGAGCGGGACCACATGCTGCGCCGGTTCTTCTCGATCCATCACGGGAACGTGATCCATCGGCACGACGAATACCGCCGCCTGCTGCAGCTGGGCATGGCGACGCGCGATCGGCCCGAGCTGCTGTCGGACGACTATTTCGTCGACCTCGCGCTCTGGTTCAACCTTGCGTGGATCGATCCGGACGATATCGCGAGCGACGCGCGGCTCGAGGAGCTCCGCCGCAAGGGAAAGCGCTACACGCGCGAGGACGTGCGATACGTCATCGGCCGTCAGCGGATGATGGCGTCAGGCGTGCCGCACCTGTATCACCGCCTCGAGCACGACGGGCAGGTCGAGATCCTGACCACACCCTATTACCACCCGATCCTGCCGCTGATCATCGACAGCCGCAGCGCGCTGCGCGGTGACCCAAACGCGATCATCTCGGACCCGCCGTTCAGCTATCCGGACGACGCCGCGTTCCAGATCGAGGAGGCCATCGCGTCGCACGAGCGCTCCTTCGGCAAGAAGCCTCGCGGGATGTGGCCGTCCGAGGGCTCCGTATCGCCTGAGGCCGCGAGCGCGATGTTCAAGGCCGGTCTCGACTGGTTCGCATCGGACGAGGGCGTGCTCGCGCGCTCGGTCGGCATCGAATTCAAGCGCGACGATGTCGGCGGACTGCTCGAGCCGCAGCTCCTCTACCGGCCGTATCGCATACCCGGCGGCGGGACCGCGATCTTCCGCGACCGAGAGATCTCCGACCGGATCGGCTTCCTTTACGGCGACATGTCTCCGCACGACGCGGTCGGCGACATGATCTGGAAGCTCGAGCGTGCCCGCGAGCGCCTGCCGGACGACGGCGGCCCGTACCTCGCGACGATCATCCTCGACGGAGAGAACGCCTGGGAGCAGTACCCGAACAACGGCAACGATTTCCTTCGCTACCTCTACGGGAAGCTTCAGACGGACGAGCGGTTCGAGACCGTGCGGGTGAGCGAGTTCCTGGACAAGAACCCCGCGAACGTCGACCTCCCGAATCTTCACACCGGCTCGTGGATCGATGGGACGCTCGGCGTGTGGATCGGCGAGCCTGCGCATGCGAAGGCGTGGAGCGCGCTCGAGCGCACCCGCCGCTTCGCGCAAGAGCAGTGGGGAGCGCTCCGCTACATGCCCAAGAGCGTGCGCCAGCCGCTCATGGTCGCGGAGGGGAGCGACTGGTTCTGGTGGTACTCGAGCCGCAATTCCAGCCCCGAGGACGCGGTGTTCGACGCGCTGTTCCGCGCGAACCTCGAGGTCGTCTGGTGGTACGCGGGCGCGGAGCCGCCGGACGACATCCGCACCTCGCTCATGGATCAGAACCGTCTCGCAGCGGTCGTCGGTAGAGGCGGCGCGATGCTCCCGGGTGCCGGGGAGCGGTACGGCTAAGAGCCTGACGCGCCTCGGCGTCATCCTGGCGCTCGCTGGCTTCGCGGCCGCCCTCTGGTACTTCTTCGGATATGTCCCTTCGGTCGGGTGGGGACCGCCGGGTACGGAGGCGTACGTCCAATACGAGCGCGCCAATCGACTGTTCTTGTTGCCGCTACTCGTTCACGCGGCGGGATGGACGTTGATCGTCCGCGTACGCACCTGGCGACGCGTCGCCGCGATCGGCGCCTCGGGATCGCTGATGATGGTGGCAGGTAGTGCCGGCGAGTTCTGGATCTTCAGCGCGGAGTCATATCAGTCGGCGGTCAGGCTTGTCTCGTGGATGATCTTTCTGCTCGGAACGCTCGGGGCGATCGTCGGTTTCATTGCTGTGGCGATTCGACAGCTCAAGAACCGCTAAGTGCCGAGCGCGCGCGCGATGTCATCCAGATGCTCTTTGCGATGCTCGGCCCGCGAGATGCTGAATGGGCCGACGTCCCGGATCTTCTCCACCAGATCATCACTCAACGCGGCGATCCCGCGGTCCGCTTCCTCCGCGAGCCGGAGCGCGAGCTGCGCCGCCACACGCGGCGGAAGCGCAAGACAGAGCGGTTTCGCTGAGTCGTTTATCCAGGCGACGTCATCGGGTTCGTAGTCGCCGGGCGGCGGCTCGATCCCGCGTGCCCACTTGTCGAGCGCGAAGATCGCGCGGGCATCCCAAAAGCCGGCGTGCGCGAGCTGCCCAGCGACTGTCCAACCGCTCGGCATCGGCCGGGCCAGCTCTTCATCTTTCAACCGTCCGATGAGCGATCGCAGGCGCGCGCGCTCGGCGTCATTCGCAGCCTCATGAGACCGGTCCACTGCCATTCGTCCATCCTCCTCTATCGTCTCGCCTGATGGTCACCAGTACGAGCGGGGTCGGCCGGCTCTTTCCCGCGCTTTCATCGCAGCTGCGCCCCCAGCCGGCGACCGAGCTCCGAGAATACGGCGGCCCGGGGCTGGTCCGACGCAAACGCGTGATCGACGTCGGCTGCGGCGACGGGCGCATGGCGCTTGGGTGCGCGCCGTATGCGTCCGAGGTCGTCGGCGTCGACCCCGATCCGGATGCCATCCGCTCAGCGCGCGCAAGAGCACGTGAGCTCGGCGCCGCCAACGTGAAGTTCAGGGTCGGCGTCGCCCAGCATTTGCCGTTCGCTGATGAGCACTTCGACATCGTCTTGCTCTCGTGGACGCTCTGATGCGTCCCACGAGGGGGCATGGTCGATGCCCTGAAGGAAGCCCACCGGATCCTGCGCCCGCGCGGGATCCTCGTCGACGCCCGGCCTGAATCGCGCGTCCTCGCGTACGCGGAGCGTCAAGCGCCGACGGGGTCCTATCGTCGCGCGGGCGCGATCGCGACCGCGCGCGTCGAGCTTGCGAACGACCGCACATCCGATCGGGCGCTGGCCACCGCGGTCCGGAGTGGCTGGTTCCGCTCACTGCGTGCGGGTCGCTTCTGGCACCGGGTTCTCTTCGAAGACCGCTCGGGAATGCAGGATTATCTCGACGACCACCCGCGCTTCGTCCATCGCGTGAAGTGGATCGTTGAACCGGCGACCCGGCGGAAGTGGGAGCGAGACCCATGGGCGATCAGGCGAGCCGTCCGTTTCGAGCTGCTCGAGCGGGTCTGATCGACTGCGGTCAGCCGCTCAGCGCGAATGCGGTCTCCCACACCGACTCGTAGCCCTCGAGGATGCGCGGCCAGACGAAGCGCTTCGCGGTCGCCCGTCCGTCGGTGCGGATCGATCGCGCCAGCTCGGGCCGTTCGCGCAGCATGAGGTAGGTCGTGAGCAGCTCGCGCGGATCGTCGCTCTGCACGACGACCCCGTTCCCGAAGGGGATCGCGTAGTCCTCACCGGTACGTCCGAGATACGCGATGCCGCCGGCAGCCATCACCTCGAGGCCGACCAGGCCGAACGGCTCTTTCTCCGAATTCGCGAGAACGCCGTCCGCCGCCGCGTACAGCGAGCGCAGCGCCCTCTCGTCGACGAAGAAGTCGAGGAACACGATCTCGGCGCTGGTGTCCGCGATCGCTGCGGCGAGCTCGCGAGAAGACGCCGTGGGCGGCAGCGCGAGGCGTTCGACCGTCAGCCCGCGTGCGGTGATGCGGTCCGCGACCACGTCGGCGTAGGGACTGCGGCTTCCGCGCATGACGAAGCGCGGGCGCATGCCGGAGTCACGCATCGTGGCGATCGCGTCGATCGCCCAGAGCCAGCGTTTGTCGACATCGAACCTGGCGACCTTCACGAAGGTGGGACGGTCGCCGAACGCCTTGCGCAGCGCCGCCACGTCGCTGGTTGGCAGCGGCTTCAAGTAACGCTCCGCGATGCCGTTCGGGAGCACGGCCGCCTCCACCTCGACCTTCGCGAGCTCCATGCGCATGAAGCGCGAGATCGTCGTGATCGATGCCGCGCGCCGCAGCAGCGGGAAGTCGATCCGGCCGAAGCCATAGGTGTTGTTGGCGTTCCAGAAGAGCGCCGCGGAGCGATCGCCGCGCGCCGACAGAAGCGCGGCCGTGTCGACCGCCGCAGCCGCCGTCTGCCAGTCCTCGAACAGCACGACGCTGCGCTCGCCGCGGGACGCGGCCGCGGGGATGACCTCGCCCGCGAGATGTGGCGGCACCGTGCGTGAGAAGTCGAGGTACTTACCCTCTTCGCCGTCGTACGCGTCGCGTGGGTGGTAGCGACTGATCCACTGGCCCCAGCGCTCGAGCACGAGGCGCCCGTCGTCGCGCTCCTCGCGCGTGGGGAGCGAAGGATCGCCTATGAAGACATGGTGCACGCGATGCCCGCGGTCGATAAGCGCGTCGGCGAGGTCGATCATGCGCGTCGCGAGGCCGCCGACGAACGAATAGCGGTCCGGTCCCTCGAACGCGACGAGAACGACGTGGAACATGAACGCCGATAATGACACGCTCATGAACCGCCTCCAGCGCGTCCGCGAAGACCCCGACGGCGTTCGCACGATGCTTGCTGCCCGTCATTTCGACGCGCCCCTCGACCGGATCCTGGATCTCGATCGGCAGAGCCGCGAGCTGCGGGCGAAGAAGGAGCTCCTCCAGGCGGAGCGCAACAAGGCAAGCAAGGGTGGCCCGCCAACGGACGCCGTGAAAGCGCGCATGCGCGACGTAGGCGAGCAGATCAAGGAGATCGACGCGACGCTCGGCCCGCTCGAGGCGGAGCGTGACGCGCTCGTGCTGTGGATACCGAACGACATCGCCTCGGACGTGCCGCCCGGAAAGGATGAGCACGACAACCGCGTGGTGCGCGAGGACCCGAGGCGCGATCTGAGCTTCCCGGCGAAGCCGCACTGGGAGATCGGAGAGGCGCTTGGCATCCTCGACATCCCGCGCGGTGCGAAGCTGTCGGGCTCGCGCTTCTACATCCTGCGCGGCGCCGGCGCGGCGCTGCAGCGGGCCCTCATCACGTGGATGATCGACCTCAAGATCGACGCGGGCCTCACCGAGATCTATCCGCCGTTCGTGACGCGCAAGGAGACGCTCATCGCATCGGCGCACCTCCCGCATTTCGACGAGAACCTCTATCGAGACGACGACGATGACCTCTGGCTGATCCCGACCGCCGAGCCGCAGCTCATCTCTCAGCATCGCGATGAGACGATCCCACTCGAGAAGCTGCCGCTGCGCTACGTCGCTTACACGGCGTGCTTTCGCCGCGAGAAGATGAGCGCCGGTCGGGACGTGCGCGGGATCAAACGCGGGCACCAGTTCGACAAGGTCGAGATGGTCAGCTTCACCCTGCCGGAGGACTCGCCCAAGGAGCTCGACCGATTGACGCAGCTCGCCGTCGATGTCATCGAGAAGCTGGAGCTGCCGGTGCGCGTCGTGGAGCGCTGTGCCGGCGATCTCGGCTTCACGGCGATGAAGGGTTATGACGTTGAGACCTGGGGCCCCGGCGTCGGCGAGTGGCTCGAGGTCTCATCGACCAGCGACGGCGGCTCGCTGCAGGCCGACCGCGGCGAGATCCGCTTCAAGCGTGAGGCCGGCGGACGTCCGGAGCATCCGCACATCCTCAACGCCTCAGGCGTCGCGCTGCCGCGCCTGATGATCTCCATCTTGGAGAACTACCAGCAGCAGGACGGGTCGCTGGTCATCCCGACTGCCGTACGCCCCTACCTGCGCGGCCGCGAGCGCATCGCGCTGGGAGAGTTCGCGCTCTAATCGGACCCGCGCGGTGCGGCGGATGGCTGGATGTCGCGCCGCAGAAGGAACGCCGCGATCGCGCCACCGGCGAGTCCGGCGTAGAAACCCGTGTCGAGCCACCAGTCGGACGGGTCGGCGGCGACCATCGCGATCACAAAGATCACACCAAGAACGAGAGACGCGGCAGCGGCCGCGGCCGCCGCCTGCCAGGCGCGCGCTGGGAGGCTGCCGCCCCGGAGCGACACGTACGCGGCGTAGCCGAGCAGGGCGACCACGACGAGGATGAGCGGAAGATACGGACCGAACGCGTCGATGGACTCCGTGGTCACCGTGCTGCTCGGTCGGAAGCTCAGGTTCTGCGCGAAGCTGCCGGTTCGTGACGGACTGCTCGACGTTCCAAGAGCGCCGGCCGCTTCCTCCCAGCCCGCGAAGCTCGCCGTCGCGACGAGAAGGGCTCCGAGCAGCGCGATCGCGCCACCGGCCTTCCTCATCTCGGGGCGGGACTATAGCGCGGTCGCGCCGCCTAGGACGAGTCGCACGGAAGCCCGTTCAATTGCCCGACCAGCGTGTTCTGGCGACCGACCAGCGTGTTGTATTGCGATACGAGCGACACGTAGTTGTTGTAGACGGCCGGCGGCGCGCCTCCGGGGTACTGCGTTTCGATCGTCTTGATCTGCGCGCTCAAGCTTGCGAGCTGAGCCTCGATCGTGTTGACCTGCGAACGGAGTGACAGGCTTTGCGTGATGCACGGATCAGGCGCCGGCGGTGGGAAGTTGGTGAAGCCGAGGGCGACCATCTCGCGGTCGCTGAAGCGATTCGGACAGCTGAGGATCGCTCCGAATCGGGTGCACAGGACCGGCTCGTTCATGAGCCCGTGTTTGTCGACGCCGTAGAGTCCGGGGCTGACCTGCTTCTCGGCCCAGTGCCCTGTCTCGGTAGCCCCCGGTCCGTGGCAGCACCAGATGTGACCGAGCTCGTGAAGGGCGACGGCGACGTTGTTCTCGACGGTCCTCGGACAAGAGAACAGCGGGGTCGCGAGACATCCCCGCTCGTCCGAAACGTAGATCAGGATGTCCTGCGAGTCGTCCCCCCGCGATGTGCGGTGCACCGATGTGCCGCGTGCCGCGATCACGAACATCGTGATGTCGGCCGAGCCGTCAACGACCACGAGCGAGCCCATTCCACGCGTCGCCGATCTCCACTCCGTGGCGAGCGTCGCCTTGATCTTGTCGAATGACTCGTCGCGCCGCGCGGCGAGCGCGGGGTCCACGTTGATCTGCTCGTGCGGCGGCAGCTCGGTCGTGACGCGGACCGTGAGGGACGACGCGACGATCGGGCGGGTGGGGATCGTGAAGTTGCCGGTCTTCACCTCGCTCGCTGCCTCGCCCTGGCATCGCACGGTGTAGCCCGCGGTCCCGGACGGCACCCTTGGTGCCGAGTAGGCCCACGTCACGAATCCGTCCGCACCGGCGGTCGTCCCCGGAAGCGCGCCGGGTGGCGCGTCGCCGTAAGTACCGGCGGTGATCCGAAGGTCCGCTTGGCACCGGGCGCCCGGGACCGTGCGAACAGATAGCAGCCCGTACTTCGCATCGGTCACGCTGATGGGCAGTGGCGGCACGGCGGGCGTCGCCGGCACGCCGGGCTGTGACGCAGCGGCGGTCGGGCTCGCGTCGGGGGCGGCACCCGGAGCGCAGGCGGTGACCAGCAGCACCAGCAGTGCCGACGCGACGATCGAGGCGCGGTAACGGGGGCGGTACACCGGCAATTCAGGCTAACGCCGGCGTGCCCGATTCGATGCCGTCGTCACAGGGACGGCACCCGATCACGACGCATTTGACAGGCCTCACTGGAGGTGTTACTACACCATTTAGTTAATTAACCGAAAGGTGCAATAGACGGATGCCCGCGGACACCTTGAGCATCACCTTTGGGGCATTGGCCGATCCGACTCGGCGGGCGATCCTCGCTCGTTTGGCCAAGGGGGAGGCGTCGGTCACCGAGCTCGCGAAGCCTTTCGATATGACGCTTCCGGCCGTCTCGAAGCACCTCAAGGTGCTCGAGCGAGCCGGTCTGATCACCCGCAGTCGCGATGCGCAGTGGCGTCGGGCGCGGCTCCGGGCACAACGGCTCGAGGAGGCTGCCGACTGGGTCGAGCGCTATCGCGAGTTCTGGGAGCACAGCCTCGACCGCTTGAACGACCACCTGCGCGAACTGCAAAGGAAGGACAAGAGAAATGACCAACGGAAGTAGCGCCGGCACCGTGCCGGCGGAGCGGACGCTGACGACATCGCGCGTCTTCGACGCGCCGCGCGAGCTCGTCTTCAAGGCGTGGACTGATGTAAAACAGTTCGCGCGCTGGTTCCCGCCGGACGGGTTCTCAGCGGACTGCGAGCTCGACGTGCGGCCGGGTGGGTCGCTTCGGGTCGACATGAAGGGCGAGGATCCCGCTCTGGGACCGGACTTCGTCGGCAAGGTCTTCCCGGGCAAGGGCGTCTACAAGGAGGTCGTCGCGAACGAGCGGCTCTCCTTCACGTTCGAGACGCCGACGGAGAACGGCGTGCTGATGTTGCTCATGACGGTCCTGTTCGAGGCTCAGGGTCGGAAGACCAAGCTCACCATCCACCAGACCGCCGAAACGCTCGCCGCCTACCAGGAACTGGTGAAGATCGGCGCGTCGGAGGGTCTGCGCCAGAGCCTGGACAAGCTAACGGTGTTGCTGGAAGGAAAGGGTCCCGACACAAAGGTCGACGTGCTGGGTCGGAACCTTACCCTCACGCGCGTCTTCGACGCGCCGCGTGATCTCGTGTGGACCGCGTTCACCGATCCGGCGCACATCGTGAAATGGATGTTCGCGAAAGACTGGGAAGCACCCTTCGCCGAGACGGATGTCCGATCTGGTGGCAAGTTCCGTATCGGCATGCGTCCGACTGACCATAGCGAGGAGGGCTTTGTCCTCGACGGAACGTACCGAGAGGTCGTGAAGCCAGAGCGGATCGTCCAGCTGCTGAGCGACGGACGGGTCATGACAACGACGTTTGCCGACGCAGGTGGAAAGACCAAACTCACGCTCTCCGTCGAGATGGCGCTGGATGAGGCGCAGGAACGTCAGGGTTACAGCGAGATCCTCGAGAACTTCGCCAAGCACGTCGCGACGCTAAAGGGGAGGAAGTCATGAGTACTGAGACGATTCCGCAGCCGCGCCTGGAGAGCATCAAGGGCCAGGTGATCCGGCCGACCGACGCGGTGTATGACGCTGCCCGTACCGTGTTCCGCGGGGGCGTCGACAAGCACCCGGCGCTGATCGTCAGGGTCGCCAATGCGGAGGACGTCGCTCGCGTGATCGCTCTCGCCAGCGAGTCGGGTCTCGAGCTCGCGGTGCGCAGCGGTGGCCACAGCAGCGCAGGTCACAGCGTGACGGAGGGCGGGATCGTCCTCGACCTTTCCGCGATGAAGGGCATCGAGATCGATGTAGCGGGCCGGACGGCTTGGGTCGAGACCGGACTCACCGCCGTCGAGCTGACCAAGGCGCTCAGCGCGCACGGGCTCGCGGTCGGCTTTGGGGACACGGGTTCAGTGGGGATCGGCGGCATCACGCTTGGGGGAGGCATCGGCCTGCTGACGCGCAAGTTCGGGATGACGATCGACTCGCTTCTCGCCGCCGACATCGTTACCGCCGACGGTCAGCTGGTCCGCACCGATGCGAACGAAAACCCCGATCTGTTCTGGGCGATACGCGGCGGTGGCGGGAACTTCGGCGTGGCGACGCGCTTCAAGTACCGGCTCAGTGAAGTGCCGCAGGTGCTCGGATGGATGCTGATCCAGCCCGCAACGGCCGAGACCATCGCCGCCTTCATCACAGAGGCGGAGAAGGCACCGGACGAGCTGACGACGATCGCGAACGTGATGCCGTGCCCGCCGATGCCCTTCGTCGCTGAGGAGCATCACGGAAAGCTGGTGAACTTCGCGATGGTCGTGTATGCCGGTGACACCGCGGCGGGCGAGCGCGCGCTCGCGCCGATCCGAGCGATCGCCCCGGCGATCACCGATCAGCTCAAGCCGATAGCGCTGCCGGAGATCTATCCGCCGGAGGAGGGGGAGTACCACCCGCTCGCGGCGGGCAAGAATATGTTCCTCGACCGTGTCGATCGCGGTGTGGCGCAGACGATCATCGACCGGACCCAGGAACACATGCGCACCGCCGGTCCCCAGATGGCGGGCGCGCAGCTGCGCGTCCTCGGCGGCGCGATGGCGCGGGCACCCGCCGACGCGACCGCGTTCGCACACCGCTCGAGCCGGATCATGGTCAACCTGTTCAGCATCTACGGCGCTCCACAAGAAGCGCCCGCGAACGAAGCCTGGATCTCCAAGATCGGAGCGGAGCTGCAGCAGGGCGACAAGGGCGCTTACGTGAACTTCCTGGATGACGAAAGCGTGGAACGGGTTCGTGCCGCCTACCCGGGCAGGACCTGGGATCGGCTCACGGCGATCAAGCGACGCTACGATCCGGGTAACCTCTTCCGTCTCAACCAGAACATCCCGCCAGGAGTTGACGATGCCCGCGCGTAAGCGAGCGGCGGCGAAGCGCAAGGATCTCGGCGCGCCTGTCGACGGGTATTTCGCCCAGCAGCCGCCCGAGAAACGCGTTCTGCTGGAGAAGCTCCGGGCGCTCGTCGCGAGAGGCGTCCCCGACGCCGACGCGTCGATTAAATGGGGCGTGCCCTTTCTACCAGAAGGACGGTAAGAACGTGTGCTCGCTCGCCGCGTTCAAGGAACACGTCGGCATCAACTTCTTCGCGTCGCCCACCGTCCTGGTCGACCCGGGGAAGAAGCTGGAAGGTGAAGGCAAGAGCATGCGGATGCTTAAGGTGCGTCGCGCCGAGGACATCGACAGCGCCAGCATCCAGCGCTGGCTGAAGGCGACGGTCCCGGCGAACTCGACCTAGTCCCGGAACAGGTGGTGTAGGAACTGCTCGCGGCCGTCCAGGAACGACCGGGTCAGCTCGACGATCTCAGTCTTCTCGTACGCGGTCTCGGTGATCCCTTCGCTCGACAAAACGTAGATCTTCGCGTCCGGATAGCCGAGCAAGATTGGTGAGTGCGTCGAGATGATGAACTGCGAGTCTTCCGCGACCAGGTCGTGCATCCGGCGCATGAGGGCGAGGTTCCCGCGCAGTGAGAGCGCGGCCTCCGGCTCGTCGAGGATGTAGAGGCCTTTCGGGCCGAACCGGTGCTGCATCAGCGCGATAAATGACTCGCCATGGGAGCGCTCGTGAAGCGGAACGTCGCCGTACGCCGCTGAGATCCCCGGGTCGCGTAAGCCCTCGATGTAGGTCGCGACGTTGAAGAAGCTCTCCGCGCGGAGGAAGTAGCCGGTGCGCGGCCGGCGCGTGCCGCGCACCAGTCGCAGATGCTTGTGGAGCACCGAGTGGGATGCGCGCGTCGACACAGTGACGCTCCGGCTCCCGCCCTCGGCGTTGAAACCCGCGGCGACGGCGATGGCTTCGACCAGCGTTGACTTCCCGCTGCCGTTCTCGCCCGCGAACAAGGTCACGTGAGGGTGAAGCTCGAGGTCGTGGAGTTGTTGGATCGCTGGGATGGAGAACGGATAGACCCCAAAGTCAGCGATCTCGTCCCGCTTCAGGACGACCGAACGGACAAAGGGTTCGCCCGCCTTCAGCGACCCTTTCCGTTCTCCGCGATGCGCGCCTTCACGAGCTTGGTCACGAGCGCGGCGGGGAGCGGTTTGTCTGCGGCGAACTGGATCGAGCCCTTGCCCTGCTTGTAGGCCCTGAGCTCGGCGGCGTGGGCACGCATGACCGCCGGGCTCTGGACATAGAAGCTGCAGTGGTTGGCGGCGGCCGCGTAGCTCACGAGGTCTTGATCGTCTTCCGGAGCGTCTTGAGCGCGGCGCGCTTATCCGCCGGGACCTTCGCGAGGAAGTCGTCGACGTCTTTGCCTGAAGTCGCTTCAGCCACCCGAACATTCTGGGCTGCCCCGGACAGCCTCGGGAACACGTTCGCCGCACTCGCCGACCCGACCCGGCGGGCGATCCTCTCCCGCCTGCGGCAGGGGGAGGCGCCGGTGACGGTGCTGGCCGAGCCCTTCGACATCAGCCTGCCCGCGATCTCGCGGCATCTCAAAGTGCTGGAGCGGGCCGGCCTCATCGCGCGGAGCCGTGACGCCAAGTGGCGGCCGTGCCGACTGGACGCGGCGCCGATCAAGGAAGTCGCGAGCTGGGCGGACGGCTACCGCCAGTTCTGGGAAGAGCGATTTGCGAAGCTCGACGACCTACTCGTGGAGCTACAAGGGGAGGAGCACAAGCATGACGACGACAAATAGAGCCCGACTCATCCTGACCACACCCTCGGACCGGGAGATCGTGATCCGCCGCATCTTCAACGCGCCCCGGCGGCTGGTGTGGGAAGCGTGGACCAGGCCGGAATACGTCCCGCGCTGGTTCGGCGCCGCCGGGTGGACCGTGCCGGTGTGTGAGATCGACCTGCGGCCGGGCGGAACGTACCGCTACGTGATGCGGAGCGCCGAGGGTCAGGAGGTCACCATGCGCGGCGTCTACCGGGAAGTCGTACCGCCGGAGCGCCTCGTGAGCACCGAAGTGTTTGATGGCTTCTCCGAGGTCGGCTATCGGCCGGAAGACGAAACCGTTAGCACCGCGGTCCTGACCGAGCGTGATGGAAAGACGACCTGGACCGGCACGATCGTCTATCCGTCGAAGGAGATCCGCGACGGGGCGCTCGCGACTCCGATGGAAGAGGGCATGAACGGCTCATTCGACCGACTGGACGCGATCCTCGCGACCATGGCTTAGCGGAAGAAAGAAAAGGGGAACTCGAATGCAGAAGATCGTTACGTACCTTTGGTTCGACGACAACGCCGAGGAGGCGATGAAGTTCTACACGTCCATCTTCAAGAACTCGAAGATCCTGAGCACCACGCGCTACGGGGACGCCGGCCCCGGAAAGCCAGGAACCGTCATGGCCGGGACATTCCAGATCGAGGGTCAAGAGTTCAACGTGCTGAACGGTGGCCCGCACTTCAAGTTCAACGAAGCCATCTCGCTGTTCGTGAACTGCGAGACACAGGAGGAAGTGGACGACCTCTGGGCGAAGCTCACCGCCGATGGCGGAGAAGAAAGCCAGTGCGGCTGGCTAAAGGACAAGTTCGGACTTTCGTGGCAGATCATCCCGAGAGCACTCGGTGAGATGTTGGGCGACAAGGATCCGGAGAAGGCGAAGCGGGCCATGGAAGCGATGCTCAAGATGAAGAAGATCGACATCAAAGCCCTGAAAGAGGCTCGCGACCGCACGCCGGTCCGCGCTTAGCTACCGCGTCTTGTCAGCTGGCCTTCTCGATCTCGGCAACGCGCGACTTGATCAGCTTCGTCACCAGCCGGTAGGGAAGCGGCTTATCGACGGGGAACCGGTACGTGCCCCTGCCACTCTGGTCATACGCTTTCAGCTCGGCTGCGTGCGCGTCGAAGTTCCCGTAGAGCGCGACGTGGTCCCTCCAGTACGCGAAGTGCATCAGCGACTCCCCGTTGTGCTTGAACCCTGCCATGCCGTAGCTGATGCTCTCGGTCGCCTTCGGCGCGGCCGCCTTGATCGTCGAGCGGAGCTTGTTGAGGGCGGCGCGCTGGCTCATCGGCGCCGCCGCGAGGTAGTCGGCGACGGTCGTCGCGCGTGCGGTCTTCGCGCGCGAGGGCTTCGCGTAACGCTTCTTCGCCGTCTTCGTGACCATGGTGATCACCTCCCGCCAAGAGCGTACGGTGGCTTCTTCATCGCGATGAAATAGGCTGGGTTCACAGAATTTCGGAAGTTCAGAGGGGAGTCAGCATGGACCTTAGCGGCATCTTGATCGGATCTGAGAATCCGGAGCGCCTCAAGGACTACTACACGAAGCTCTTCGGCAAACCGGGCTGGGATGACGGTGGTTTCTTCGGATGGCAGATCGGCAGTGGCTCGGTCACAGTTGGACCGCACGATCAGGTCAAAGGAAAGAACAGCCAACCGGGTCGAGTGATCTGGAACATCCAGACCCCTGATGTGAAGGGCGAGTTCGCGAAGCTGAAAGCCGCCGGAGCGACCGTGGTGCGCGATCCCTATCAACCAGGCGAGATGCCGGAGGGCACGGCAGAGATGTTGATCGCCACGTTCTCCGATCCAGACAACAACTACTTCCAGCTCATGAGCCCGATGTAACCCGGATAGCGCGCTCTACGCCTCGACGTCCTCGCGTGTGCGGAATTGCAGGCAGGTCCACGTGTCGTCGAAGGCGGCAGATGAGACCTCGTCGAGCTCGTCACCGCGCAGCGCGGCGTGGAGGACGTCGCGATTCAGCTCCGGTCCCGCCGTCCGTCCGCCCGTCGGGTAACAGACCCAGAAGGCCGCGTCTTCCTCGAGCGCCGCGAAACCGCTTTGCAGGCGCTTGAGCTCACTCGCATCCCGCACGAAGACGATCGCGACTTCGGACGGGGAGTGGCTTCGGCGGTCTGTGATCGTCACGCCTTCCGGCAGGGGCTCGAGCTTCCTGGCGTAGCCGATCGGGGCATTCAGCAAAAGCACGCGTGAACCCGGCTGGATCAGGAGACTCTCCGCGAGCTTTGACGCCACGTCGGAACTGTAGCGACCGCACTGGATGTCAGAGATCGCGATCGAGTGCCAGCACGATCCTGCTCATGCGCTCGACGCG
>JANMSU010000127.1:0-4250 GCA_031389835.1 Chloroflexota bacterium | reverse complement strand
GATGGTGAAGAGGTGCGCTCGGCTCTCCTCGGAGACGCGCGCGAACATCTCGAGCAGCAGGCGCAGTTCCCGGTCGCGGCCCACGAGCTGCGCGCGCATGCCGGGGAGCCCACGCATCTGGTCGGGCGTCCGGCTGCGCGGCCGCACCGCGGTGAAGGCCTCGAGCGGCTCGGGCTTGCCCTTCGCGCTGATCGGGGCGTGGGGCTCATACTCGACGGCGCCGCGGGTGAGGCTCTCCGTCAGCGCGCCGACGACGACCTCGCCGACATCCGCCCCCTGCTGCAGCCGCGCGGCGACGTTCACGGTGTCGCCGGTCACGAGGAACTGACTGTCCTCGCCCGCTCCCGCCACAGCCTCCCCGGTATTCACGGAGATGCGCGTACCGAGCTCGAGCGCGATCTCGGCGTTCAGCGCGGGGATCGCGTCTCGCATCGCGAGCGCCGCCCGCACGGCACGCTCGGCATCATCGTCGTGCACCTGCGGCACGCCGAACACGACCATGACGGCGTCGCCGATGAATTTCTCGACGGTCCCTCCGTGGCCCTCGGCGATCTCCTTCATCCGGGCGAAGTAGCGGCCCATGACGCCGCGCACGACCTCGGGGTCGTGCTCGGCACCGAGACCGGTCGACCCGACGATGTCGGCGAAGAGAACGCTCACGAGCTTCCGCTCCTCCGTCATTGCGGGGAGTCTACGGACGCGTGATAGCGGGCCGGGTCATTCCGCGTATCGGCTACCGGATCTCAGCGCGGTAACTGGACGTACGAGTGGTACCGCCCGCGTGGACGGCTCACCCCGACCGCACTGGCGGACGAGCTCGCCGATCGGGCGGTCGCGAGCGTCAGTTAGGGATCGGTCGCGCCGCGCGACTAACACAGCCCCCACTTGAGGGAGCGCAATCGTCTTCCACGTGCGCGTTAATGCGGACATGGATGAGACATACGTGGAAGAGACTCAGGAACAGAAACAGCGGAAGACCGACGAGATGGTCCAGCTCTTGATGGGCGTCCTGCTGATGGCGTTCGCCGTGATCGCCATCGCTGTCATGCTGGCGATGCAAGTCTCGAGCGTCTTCAACCGCTAACGGCGTTAGCGTCAGCCGCTCGGCATATCCTGCTTTGTCGTGGCCTCTTCCACGCCCGCCGTCCGTTTCCAGAATGTCTACAAGGCCTTCATCGCGCAGGGCCGTGCCGGACGGCCATTGCTGGCGCTGGAGGACGTCTCCTTCGCCGCGAGCCCCGGCGAGTTCATCAGCCTCGTCGGCCCCTCGGGATGCGGAAAGTCCACCTGCCTCAATCTCCTTGCCGGATTGACCGAGCCGTCAGCTGGTTCGGTCGAGCATCACGGCGCCCAGGTCGTTGGTGTCAATACGAAGGTCGGGTACATCACGCAGGACGACAACCTTCTTCCATGGCGGCCCCTGCTCTCCAATGTGGAGCTGGGCCTCGAATTCCGCGGCGTGCCGCGCGAGGAACGGCGGCGGCGTGCCCTGGAGCTCATCCAGCTGGTCGGACTGAGCGGATTCGAGAACCACTATCCGCACGAGCTGTCGGGGGGGATGCGAAAGCGCGCCGGGATCATCCGCACTCTGATCCACGACACCGACGTCGTCCTCATGGACGAGCCGTTCGGGCCGCTCGACGCTCAGACGCGTGTGATCCTGCAGGCGGAGCTCCTGAGGCTCTGGGAGCGGACTCGGCCGACGGTCCTGTTCGTCACGCACGATCTCGTGGAGGCGATCGCGCTCAGCGATCGGATCATCGTCTTCACCAGCAGGCCCGGCTCGATCAAGCGGGAGTACCGCGTCGACCTCCCGCGACCCCGCGATGTGTTCCACATCCACGAGACGCCCGGCTTCAGCGATCTCTACGACGCGCTGTGGTCGGACATCCGTGCGGAGATCCAGCGTTCCGGCCAAGGTGAGCTGCGGTCAGCGGGGCTCACGAGCTGACGGCGACGACCGCGCCGCTCGTCCTCGCGGAGGCCGTGCGCCGTCATCGGCGAGACGCTCTGGCGGACCGCGCCGCCGTATCCACCGGCATCGTCGCGCTCGGCGCCGGCGCGCTGCTCTTCTGGCAGTTCGCGCTCGGGTCGATCGTCAACCCGCGCTACGTGAGCACGCCGGTCGATGTCGTACGGAGTCTTCTGATCCTCGTCGACTCCGGCGACCTCCTCCGCCACGTTCAGGCCACCATGACCGAGGCGGCAGCCGGGTACGTGATCGGTGTTGTAGTGGGACTGGTGGGCGCGTTCCTGCTTCTGGCGACGCGTCGCGGATACGAGGTCCTCGAACCGTACCTCCTTGCCTTCTACGCCATCCCCAAGATCGCGCTGGCACCGCTCTTCATCATGTGGTTCGGCCTCGAGCTGACCCCGAAGATCCTGCTCGCGGCGCTCATGGTCTTCTTCATCGTGTTCATGAACACCATCGCGGGGGTGCGAGCCATCGACCGCAGGCTCATCGATGTCGTTCGCGTCCTAGGAGCGCGACGCCTTCAGCTGCTGCGGGCGGTGTTGGTGCCGGCCGCCGCGCCGGCGATCATGGCCGCGGTCCGTGTCACCTTCGCGCGGGCGATGGTCGGCGCGCTCCTCGCCGAGCTTATCGCCTCGACCGAGGGGCTCGGGTACCTGATCGTCCGCGCTTCGCGTCAGTTCGACATCGCGACCGTGTTCGGCGGTGTCCTCGTCGTCGCTGCCTTGGTCATGGCGGTGAACGTCGCGATCCGCGCGCTCGAGAAGCGACTGTTCCCGTGGGCGTCCGGGCCGGTGCGCGGATGACCGCGTCCGCTCGCGTGCTCGAGGCTGCGGTGGCCCGCCGGCGCAGCGCTCTGCGGGCGCATCGGCGATTCATCCTGACCGCCCGGCTCGGCGTGCTCGTCGGCGTCCTCCTGGCCTGGGAGCTCGCGTCGGGACGCCTCATCCGGCCCTTCTTCATCAGCTCGCCGACCGCGGTCGCCGCGCAGCTCGCTGAGTGGATCGCGAACGGAGACCTCTTCTATCACGGGCAGTTCACCCTGACCGCCACGCTCCTGGGCTACCTCGCCGGGTCCGCCGCCGCGATCCTCGTGGCCTGGCCGCTTGGGCTCATGCCTCGCCCGTATCGCATCACCGAGCCGTACTTCCTCGTCGCCTACTCGATCCCGGCCGTCGCGATGGGCCCGGTGTTCATCCTCTGGTTCGGCTTCGATCTGTTGCCAAAGGTGCTGCTGGCCGCGTACTTCGTCTTTTTCATCGTCTTCGTCAACACGGTGGCCGGATTCCAGCAGGTTCCGCGCGGGCTGCTCGACGTCACTCGCGTCATGGGCGCGTCGCCCGTCGCGCTGCTCCGCACGATCATCCTGCCCAGCGCCGTGCCGTACCTCTTGGCTGCGCTGCGCATCACCCTGCCGGCCGCGATGATCGGTGCGGTCGTCGGGGAGTTCATCGCAGGGAACCGCGGGCTCGGGTATCTCGCCCAAGCCGCCGCGTCGGAGTACGCGACGGAAGGCGTTATTGCGGCGGTGGTCGTGATGGGACTTATAGTCCTCGCCATGACGCTCTTGCTCCGCCCGCTGAGCGGCGCACTGCGCTGGCAGCGAGACATCGATGTGCGGGGAGATCTCGTCTAACGCCCAGCGTGATGGTGACCGGCCAGGCCGGTAGGGGAGAGAATCCGTGAAGATCCGAACAGCACTCGTGGCCTTCCTGGTAGCGGCGATCGCGATCACCGCGTGCGGCGGGGGCGCGGCGCCGGTCCCGGCAGCGACGCAGGCCGCGGCGACGCAGGCCGCCGCGACGCAGGGCCCGCCCACGGAGATCAAGGTGGTCTCGGCCCCGAACATCTTCCTTGCGGCGCTCTACGTCGGGATGGCTGAGGGCTACTTCAAGGCGGAGAACCTCGACGTCAAGATCGTCACGGTCGAGGCCGGCACCGACTCGGTGGCCGCCTTGGTGTCGGGCAACGCGCAGTACGCGGACATCGGGTTCGATGACCTGGTCGGCCTTGCCCAGAAGGGCGAGAAGAATTTGGTCATGGTCCACAACATCCTCAGCCGGGTGACGCTCACCCTGGTGATGCGCACCGATGTCGCTCAGCGCCTGGGTGTCAGCCGGAGCTCGCCGCTGGAGCGCCGCTGGGCGGCGCTCAAGGGACTACGCCTCGGGATCACGCGACCGGGCGCGCCGACCGACAAGTACATGCGCTACTACCTGCGGCAGGCGGGCCTCGATCCGGACCGTGACGCGAAGATCGTCGGCATCGGCGGCGGGCC
>JANMSU010000112.1:0-3121 GCA_031389835.1 Chloroflexota bacterium | reverse complement strand
CGTTCACTTGAGCCGCATCCGGGCGTGGCTCGATGCGAGCCCGATTGCCGACGTTGCGATGACGTTCATGCGCGAAGCGACCGGCCGCGCCGACCCGATCGAACCGCTACGACCGACGCGGCCGGCTGCGCTGGCCGACGGTCGTCGCGTGGCCTTCTGGTCGCTTGTCGGCGGTGTCGGCTGCAGCACCGTCGCCGCCTTGGTCGCGCACCGATCAGCTGCTGGCGGCCGCCCACCGCTTCTCGTTGACCTGGATCGCTGGGCACCTTCGCTCGCGCTGCGTGCTCGCGTCGAAGCGGCGACCATCGCCGACGCGCTCGTGCAACCGGGTCGCGAACGTGCGCTCGTGTCGCGCTGGTCCGCGGTGCCTTTCGTCCCGGGCTCGCCCGCTCTGCGCGGGCGTCTTGACACCGATCGCACGATCGAAGTCATCGAGGCGATCGGCGGCGGCGCGCCAGTCGTCCTCGATCTCGGTACCGGAGCCGACAGCCTGGACGCCGGACTGTTGTCGCGCACCGACCGCCTCTGCGTCGTTGCCGGCGCACGCGCCTCACAGCTTCAGGCTGTCTTCTGCGCACTGCCATTGGTCCGCGATGCACCATGCCCTTCCGGTTTGGTGGTCGTTGGCGCTGCCGAGGAGGACGCGCGGCTGATCGCGGAGCGCGCCGCACTTCCGTTGCTCGGCGCCATACCGATCGATCCGTACCTGGCGGACGACCAGTTCGCCACTCGGGCACCCACGCTCCGAGCGATAGACGCCCTCATTCGCAGGATCGCCTGATCGACGCGTCCCTATTGGCTCGTGTCCGGGCCGATGTCGCGGCGGGTCTCGATCCGAGCGCGATGCTCGCGTTGTATGCCGACCCCGCGCGCCGTCTGACGCTTCGTGAGCGGGTGCGCTCTGCAGTGCCTCGCGATGTGTCCGCCGAGCAGGTCGAGGAGCTCTGCGCCGAGCTGTTCGGGTTTGGACTTCTCCAGCCGCTCCTGGACGATGGCGAGGTCACCGACGTGCTTGTCAACGGCCCGACACAGGTATTCGTAGAACGCCGCGGCCGGCTCGAGAGAATGGATGTGCGATTCAAGGACGCGGCACAGGTCAGTGAGCTCGCGCATCGCATTGCGGCCGGTGTCGGACGCGAGCTTACGATCGAGCGGCCGTTCGTTGATGCGAGGATGCGCGACGGTAGTCGAGCGAACGCGGTCATCGCACCCGTCGGTGGACCGACTCTGTCGATCCGCAAGTTCACGCGCATGTCCCTGGCGCTCCGCGGTCCCGCGCCTTCATGGGAGGCGACCAGCGGACTCGCGGGCCAGGCAGCCGATCTTCTAGCGCGGGTCGTCGTGGCGCGCGGCAACGTACTGGTGGCGGGCTCGACCGGCGCAGGCAAGAGCACGTTGCTTCGGTCCCTGGCGGGCGAGATCCCCGCGGGCGAACGTCTCGTCGTGATCGAAGACACCAACGAGCTCGTCCTTCCGCACGCTCACGTCGTTCATCTGGAGTGCGTCCCTGGCCGAGACGGAGGCATCGGCGTTGCAGACCTTGTGGCCAATGCGCTACGGATGCGGCCGGACCGGATCATCGTCGGTGAGGTCCGTTCACCGCGTGAGGCGTCGGCCCTTCTTGAGGCCATTTCCACTGGGCACGAGGGCTCTCTGACCACACTGCATGCCGGATCGGCGTCCGGTGCCCTCGATCGACTCGAGCTCCTGCTCGCCCGATCAGGTGACGTCGTACCAGCGGCGATAGCTCGTTTCGTGGCCCGTGCTTTCGATGTTGTCGTGCAGGTCGCGCGTGGGAAGGACGGCTCGCGCCTGGTTCGTGAGATCGCCGCGCTCGAGGACGCCGGCCCAGTTGTCGTGTGGAGGGCAGGCGAAGCCACGATCCGGCAGCTGCCCAGCCGGTTGAGCGAACGACTCTCGTGAGTCTCGTGCTCGCAGGCGCGATCGCGACGTCGCTTGCCGTCACGTGCCTCGTCCTCGTCCCGTTCGGCTCGCCGCGCATACCTCGCTTGTCGATAGCGCATCCCGAGCGCGTGGTGCTGCGAGAGGCGGGCTGGACCAGATCGTTGCTCGAGTGGGAGTGCCTGCGGGTTCTTGCGGCAATCTGTGGTCTCGCGGTCGCTGGCTCACTTGAAGCGCTGCCGCTGGCGCTCGTCGCTCCGGCCGTGCCCTCCTACGTCGCGCGCACGCGTGCCGCTAGAAGACGCGACGAGCGTGCTCGCGAGACTGTCGCATTGCTGCAAATGACACTCGGCGGTCTTCGATCGGGGGCCAGCCTGACCGAGGCGCTGCGTCTGGCGGCTGGGTCCGGACCTGAACTTGATCTTGGGCCGTTCGCCGGAGCCCTGCGGGCATTCGACCTGGGCGCACCGCTCGACCTCGCCCTTCGCGAGGCGCGCGCCAGAGCGCGAGACCCGCGCGTCATGCTCGGGCTCGACGCGCTATCGCTCTGCGTGGCAGAGCAACTCCCCGGGTCGCGCTGTGCCACGCTCATCGCGAGCGTCGTCGACCGCCTCGTCTTCGAGCAACAGGTCGCGGACGACGTCCGCGCCCGAACGGCCGGCATGCGCGCTCAAGTCGTGTTGCTCGCAGCTCTCGTTCCCGGCCTAGCGCTCTATCTCGCTTTTACCGTGCCAGGCATGGCGGACACTCTTTCGGCGCCGCTCGGGCGCTTCATCCTTCTGCCTCTCGCCGCCTTCCTCGAGATCGCTGGGATCATCGCGAGTAGGCGTCTCGTGAGCGGCATCACATGAACTTCGCTGGGGCGATCGCCGCAGCGGCATGTGTCGCGCTATTGGTCCTCGCGGCTGCGCCGCGTTCTCCGGTGTCCATTCGTCTCAACGCGCTTCGTCCAAGGACCCCGCGCACGTTCGCCGGACTACAGGCGCTCCGGTTGATCGCGCCCGGGACCCTGCATGCGAGCGGCCTCGGCATGACGTTCGAGCAGCTCCTGGCCACAAAACTCGCTCTTGCGCTGGTTGGCGCGCTGCTCGCTGCGGTCATCGCGTTGGTCGTGCCGATCGGAGCTCTCGTCGTCGTCGGGGCGGCCTACGGGGGCTTCATCTTGCCGTCGATCGTTGTGGAACGCCGGGCGGCGTTGCGAAGGGATGATGCCGAGAGG
>JANMSU010000343.1:0-3933 GCA_031389835.1 Chloroflexota bacterium | reverse complement strand
TCGAGTCCCAGCGAGCCCGACTTCCGGTAGCGGTAGTGCGTGCCGAAACCCTCCGAGCCGAGCGATCGGGACAGACCGCCGATCGATGCGTAACCGTGATTGTCCACGAGCACGAGGACGAGCTTGATGCGCTCCTGTACCGCCGTCACCAGCTCCTGCGCGAGCATGAGGTAGCTTCCGTCGCCGACGAGGACGTACACCTCGCGATCTGGCGCCGCCATCTTTACGCCCAGACCACCGGCGATCTCGTACCCCATCGTCGAGAAGCCGTACTCGACGTGATAACCCTTGGGATCGCGCGCGCGCCAGAGCTTGTGCAGATCGCCGGGCATCGAGCCCGCGGCGCAGACCACGACATCGCGCGGGCCCGCGGCCTCGTTGACGGCGCCGATGACCTCGCTTTGAGCGGGCAGTGGCGCGTGCCCGAGGGAATAGAGACGATCGACCTCGGCGGACCATTCGCCCGTGAGGCGCCGCACTTTTTCGCGATACGACGGTTCGACTGAATAGCTCCAGCCGGCGAGCGCGGCGATCGTCGCTCGTGCATCGCCCACGAGCGCGAGACCCGCGAGCTTGTGCGCGTCGAACTCGGCGACGTTCACGTTGATGAAGCGGACATTCGGGTCGCCGAACGCGGTCTTCGACGCCGTCGTGAAGTCGGTCCAGCGGGTGCCGATGCCGATGACGAGGTCGGCCTCACGCGCGACGTGGTTCGCCGCGGACGTGCCGGTGACGCCGACGCCACCGAGCGCGAGCGGATGATCGAAGGGGAGCGCGCCCTTTCCGGCTTGCGTCTCGGCCACGGGGATGCCGGTCGCGTCGACCCACTTGCGCAGAGCCTCGGTCGCGCCGGAGTAGATGATGCCACCTCCCGCCACGATGAGCGGGCGTTTCGCGTAACCGATCAGCTCGGCGGCTCGCACGATCGCGGCCGCCTCGGGCAGTCGACGCTCGATGTGCCAGGTGCGCTTGGCCAGAAATTCGTCGGGTACGTCGAACGCCTCGGCCTGCACGTCCTGCGGCAATGCGAGTGTCACAGCGCCGGTGTCGGCCGGGCTGACCAGGACGCGCATCGCCGCGAGCGCGGCGGGGATGATCTGCTCGGGCCGGGAGATCCGGTCGAAATAGCGCGAAACTGGGCGGAACACGTCGTTCACCGAGACGTCTCCGGCCCAGGGGACCTCCAGCTGCTGCAAGACGGGGTCAGGCGCGCGCGAGGAGAACACGTCTCCCGGGAGGAGAAGGACGGGTATCCGGTTCACCGTCGCGAGCGCGGCGCCGGTGACCATGTTGGTGGCTCCGGGGCCGATCGACGTCGTGCATGCGAACGTCGCGAGCCGGTCGCGCATCTTCGCGTAGCCGCACGCGGCGTGGACCATCCCCTGTTCGTTGCGCGCCTGGTAATAGCGAAGGTCGTCGGGACGTTCGTGTAGCGCCTGTCCAATACCGCCGACGTTGCCGTGACCGAAGATGCCCCAGCAGCCGGCGAAGAAGCGCTGCTCGATCCCATCGCGCTCGACGTACTGGCTCGCGAGGAATCGCACCAGCGCCTGCGCCATCGTGAGCCTCATCGCGGAGTGCGTACAGTACAACCTCCGACGATGGACACACCTCGCATTCGCATCGGCACCGCTCCGATCAGCTGGGGCGCATGTGAGATCCCTAACTGGGGCGATCAGCTTCCGTACGCGCAAGTGCTCGACGAGATGGCCGCAGCCGGATACGAAGGCACCGAGCTAGGCCCGTGGTCGTATCTCCCCGCCGACCCAACAACGCTCAGGCGCGAGCTTGACGCGCGAAGGCTCTCGCTCGCTGGCGCGTTCTGTCCGGTCACCCTCCACGATCGCGATCGGCTCGCCGCGTCGCTGCGCACCGCACGCACCACGATCGACCTGCTGTCGGCGGCCGGCGCGCCGGTGCTCGTTCTCGCGGAGGCCGGGGACGAGCGGCGCACCAGGGTCGCCGGCCGCGTGCCCGCGGATGGTCGGCGGGGTTCAGTCACGGTGAATGGAGGCGGTTCAGCGACGGCGTGAACACGGTCGCGCGTTACGCGCGCGAGCGCGGACTCGTCACCGCGTTCCATCCGCACGTCGCGAGCTACGTCGAGCGCCCCGATGAGATCGCGCGTCTCATGCGCGACACCGATCCGACGCTGGTGGGGCTGTGCCTCGACACGGGCCACATCGCATACGGCGGAGGCGATCCGGTGGAGATCGCGCGCACACACGCGCCACGTGTGCGGCACGTGCATCTCAAGGACGTGCGACGTGAGGTCCGGGCCGACGCGCTGGCGCGACACCTCGATTTCCCAGGCGCCGTCAGCCTCGGTGTGTTCGCGCCGCTCGGCGATGGGTCGCTCGATCTACGGGGCACGCTCAGCGCCCTGCGCGCGGTGGGATACGCCGGCTGGCTCATCGTCGAGCAGGACGTGCGACTGGGCGTGAGCCCGATCGCGGCGCCGCTGCGCGACGCGAAGCGCAGCCGCGCGTACCTGACCGAAGTGCTCGCGGCGTGACCGTCGACGCGTACGTTCTCGGTCGCGTCGGTGCCGACCTGTATCCGCTGCAGCTGAACACTCCACTCGAAGAAGTCCGGACCTTTGAGCGATTCGTCGGGGGTTTCGCCGGGAACGTGTCCACGGGCCTCGCGCGCCTCGGTGTGCGCACCGGCATCGTCTCCGCGGTCGGTGACGACGGGCACGGGCGATTCATCCGCCGTTTCCTCGAGGCCGAGGGCGTCGAATGCGGCACTCTACACGTCCATCCCACGCTGCGGACCGCACTCGCGTTCTGCGAGGCGTGGCCGCCGGACGACTTCCCGATCACCTTCTACCGCACCCCGACATGTCCTGACTGGGAGATCCGGGCCGCTCAGCTCCCGCATGACCTCGCGCAGGCGCGTCTGCTGTACTCGTCAGGGACCGGGCTCGCGCGCGAGCCGAGTCGCGCGACGACGCTGGCCGCACTCGAGCGCTCTGGCCGGCGCGCGGTCTTCGATCTCGATTGGCGCGAGGTGCTGTGGGAGGATGCTCGCGAGTATCCGGAGCTCGTGCGGCGCGCCGCTTCGTTCTCGATGCTCGTGGTCGGCGGCGCCAGCGAGTTCGTCGCCGCGGCGCTGGACCCGCGGGATCTGCTGAAGCGCGGGCCCGACACCGTCATCGTGAAGCGGGGCGCGCAGGGCGCGACGGTCATCGATGCGCGCGGCTCGCGCGACGTCCCGGGTCTCGCGGTGCCGGTCGTGAACGGACTTGGCGCGGGCGACGCGTTCGGCGCTGCTCTCGGAGCGGCGCTCCTCGCGGGACTCGATGCGGATGAGGCGGTGCGACGCGCGAACGCGGCCGGCGCGATCGTCGCCTCGCGCCTGGCGTGCAGCACCGCGATGCCGACGACGTCGGAGATCAATTCGCTACTTGGCGGTGGCAGGGTGGTCGACGGGGCCGTCGTCGCGCCATGATCGCGAGCATCGCCTCACCGCGCGGCGCGGTGTGTGGCCTGGCACTCGACCATCGCGACAGTTTGCGGGTGGCCGCGCGCCGTCGCGGCTATCCGGAGGACGCCGCCTCGCTCCGCGCCCTCAAGGTCGATCTGGTGCGCGGGCTCGCACGCCTGGCCACGGTCGTTCTGCTTGATGTGGAGCTTGGCCTCGATGCGTTCACCGAGCTGGACGGCACGCCGCTCGTCGTGCCCCTCGAAGCGCAAGGCTACGAGTCACTTGGCGAGGGCCGCATCACGACGCTACTGGGCGATGTCGACCCGGAGCGTGCGGTGGCGCTCGGCGCGATCGGCTGCAAGCTGCTCCTTCCGTACAGGCCGGACCTTGCGGACGTGGCGCGATTGCAGGAGGAGATGGTCGCGCGCGTCGTCGCCGATTGCCGTGCCGCTGGTGCCCTGTCGATCATCGAGCCGATCGTGTACGGCGAGGTGCCGGAGCTCG
>JANMSU010000063.1:0-5928 GCA_031389835.1 Chloroflexota bacterium | reverse complement strand
AGGATCACCTGCGGGTCTACGACCTCGAGACAAAGAAGGTGACCCGAGTGCAGGTCGACGACGTACACGACGCCTACTTCACACCCGATGGCAGCGAGATCTGGTCGAGCTCGTCCGGATTCCTCGAGAAACCCTCGGACCGAATGGTCATCTATGACCCGCTCACCAAGAAGGTCAAGCAGGAGATCCGCCTCCCGGGGCGCTATCCATTCCACACGCTCAAGACCTTCCAGGACGGCGTCTACCACCCTGACGGCGGCAGCGTCATGGTGCTGTCGGATCACATCGGCCCCTCCCTTGTCTGGATGGATTGGCGCGAGCGCCGGATCCTGAGCGAGACGAAGCTCGGAGGGCATCCGTTCCATTCGACGTATGACCCCGAGGGCTCGCGGCTTCTTGTGACGACCAACGTCGATGGCATGGTGAACGTGATCGACATGAGGACGCGTCAGGTCGTGCAGAAGCTGCCCGTGACCAAGGCGCACGGCATCGCGTCAGTGGGGATCGCCGCGCCCTAGTCTTTCCGGCGATGCTCATGCGTCTCCTGGCAACCGTGTTCAACGCGGTTCCCGTGATCTGGCAGCGGCGTTTCATGTCGGCCGCGAACGACCGGTTCCTGGTGGGCGTCACGGGCCTCGGAGTGGATGAGAAGGGACGGGTCCTGCTCGCGCGCCACCGTTTTGGCGCGCCGCAGTGGCGATTCCTCGGAGGCTTTCTCCACCCACGCGAGCGGGTCGAGGATGCCCTCGCGCGCGAGGTCCTGGAGGAAACGGGCATGGTCATAGAAGTCGGTCCCGTCCTCGAGGTCGTGACCGGTCACCGCTGGCAGCGTGTCGAGATCGTCTTCGCGTACCGCGTGACCGTCGGCGCGCCCCTCCTCACGAGCGAGATCGAGGAGCTCCGGGGCTTCGACCCGGATGCTTTGCCCGAGGTGCGCGCGGACCAGCGTGGGCTCATCGAGCGGCATGCTGCGGCTGCGATCGCGTGGGCTCGTCGGTAGCCAGCGGGCGCGAGTTCGAACCGAAAGCGCTCCGGCCGACACCCGGCGCGATCGACGTGTGCTTCACGACCGACCTGCCTCTGGATCAAGTGGCGGCGCATCTGCGGTCTGAGTCCGTTGCGATCGAGCACGGTCCCGTCGACAAGATCGGCGCGCGCGGCGCGCTGTGTTCGCTGTAGCTTCCGGGATCCGGACGGCAACCTCATCGAGGTGTCGAACGAGGTCGGTGTCTAGGTCCGAGTGTCACCAAGCGCGGCGATGATCTCTTTCATGTGTCCGTAGTGCTCGAACTCGTGCTCCAGCAACCGTCGCATGACGCGCTTGGATGTCCAGCGCCGACCGCTGATGATGTGGTCGCGCCAATCGTCGGGCTCCATCACGCTGAAGCGCTGGACGATGATGCGGTGTACCGCCTGATAAGCGGTGAACGGGTCGTCGGGCCACTTCTCGACACGCGCCAACAGCGCGATGTCGGTGGTCATCATGTGCTCGAGCGCCTGGCGAACGCTCCATGTCGCGTCGTCGGGCGCCTTCTCGAGCTGTTCGGGCGAGAGCCGCTTCACCAGCGCGATGACGGCGGCCCGAGAGGCCTCGTATTGGTGGAGAAAGTCGCGGATCTCGTGCTCCTCGAAGCGCTCATCCTCACCTGGTGCGAGCGGTGGCTCCTCCAGCTGCCCGACGGAAAGCGCGTCCGGGTCGATGTCCTTCCAGTGATCGATCGCGACGCCGTGCGCTTCGAGAAGCGCGCGGTATTCGCGGAACGCCCGTCGCACGTTCGCGACGGCTTCGTCGCGGGTCTTTCCCGTCGCCATGCAGCCGGGGAGGATCGGGATGCTGGCCTGGTAGTAGCCCGGCTGTGGCGGCGGATCGGTCACGTAGATCATCGCGTCGGTCAAACCGCGACCCACACCTTCTGCCCACAGTCCGGGCGCACCGAACGAGTCGTCCCATCGACGCCGACGCGCAGCAGTCCGGGACGCTGTTCGATCATCTCGAGTGTCACGCCGGGTCGAACGCCCTGCGTATCGAGGTACTCGAGGAATCCCGGCTCGTGCTCGAACTGGTCGGGGATGCGTTCGACCCTGGCGCGCTCGCCAACGGAGAGACGCTCGAGCGGCCGCGTGGGCGTCGGCGTGGTTCCCGGCATCGGATTGCCGTGTGGGCAGGTCTGCGGATCGCCGAGGACGCGGATCAAGCGCTCCTCCATCTCCGGCGACATCGCGTGCTCGATGCGCTCCGCCTCCTCGTGCGTCTTCCACCATTCGTAGCCGAGGAGGTCGACGAGCATTCGTTCCGCCAGTCGATGCCGCCGCACGATCGAACTGGCCGCCGCGTAGCCGCGCTCGGTAAAGCGGACTTCTTTGCGCTCGTCCAGGCGCACGAGTCCGTCGCGTTCCAGCCGGTGCACCATCTCCGACACGGCGGCGGGCGAGATCCCGAGGAATTCCGCGAGGCGCGCGCTGATCACCTGGCCGCCTTCATCGGCCAGCGTGTAGACGGCCTGGAGGTACTCCTCGGTGGCTGGGGAAGCCTGAGTGGCCAATTGTTGACCTCCAAGGTCGGAAATTGTTAGGCTGCCTTTAGGTGAGTTAGGCCACCCTAACAAGCGTGCGCCGACCAGCCGAGTATCGCACCGGAGTCGACAGGGCAGATGAAGGCACTACGGGCCTGGACCGCGCTCTTACTCGTCGCCACCGTCAGCCTCGCAGCATGTGCGCCGCTCGGCAGCTCGCAGCCGAAGATCGTTATCGCGGTGCAGCCGACGGCGACGGCCGAGCAGCTTTCCGCCAACGCGAAAGAGCTCGGCACGTTCCTATCGCAGAAGATGGGTCGCGAGGTCGAGCTCGTGTTCCCCACGACCTATGCGGGCGTCGTCGAGTCGCTGCGCTTCGGGCATGCGCAGGCGGCGTTCATGAGCGCGTGGCCGGCGCGGCTCGCCTGGAAGATCGCCGAGGGCGACGTCGCGCTCGCTGAGATCCGCGAAGTCGTCATCGGGCAGGAGAAGAAGGAGGAGACTTTCTACTTCTCGTACTGGGTGGTCCCGAAGAACAGCACGGTGAACAAGCTCGAGGACCTGCGCGGAAAACGCGCCGTCTTCCCGAGCCAGCTGTCGACATCCGGCTACGTCGCTCCGCTCGCGCGTCTCATCGACCTCGGTCTCGTCGCGAGACCGCCGGCGGGCAGGGAGGCCGACCCGAAGACATTCTTCGGACAGGTGGCGTTCGCCGGCGGGTACCAGCAGGGTTGGGAAGCGCTGAAGGCGGGTCAGGCCGATGTGGCGATCATCGCGGGTGACGTCGCCGAAAAGCTGTATCGCGAAGTTCTGGATAGCACGAAGGTCATCGAGCAGCAGGGGCCCGTCCCGTCGCACGCCGTTGTGTTCGCGAAGCAGCTGGACCCGCAGACGAAGCAACAGCTGAAGGACGCGCTGCTCGAGCTGGGGAAACCCGAGCATCGTGACCTTATGCGGAAGTTCATCTCCGGGATCTTCGTGGGCTTCAAGCCAACGACGGCGGAGCAGCACCTGGCGGCGCTCGCGAGGTTCCTTGACACAACGCAGCTCGCGTTCGTCGAACCGTTGCGCTGACCAGCAACCAACCAATGGGTCCGGTGGCGCTCTCCGTCCATGACGCGTGGCTGTCGTACGTGGCCGGCCGACCGGTGCTTCGCGGCGTCAGCCTGGATGCGGACGCCGGGGCCGTGACGATGGTCCTGGGTATGAGCGGCAGCGGAAAGACCACGTTGCTCAAGCTGTGCAAGGGGTTGCTCTCGCCTCAGCGAGGAGAGGTGCGCGTGTTGGGCGAACCGGTCGTCGTGGCGCAGCATCGCGGCCGGCTGGACCCCCGCGTCGCCTACATCCCGCAGCAGCTGGGGCTGGTGCGGACCCTGACCGCGCTGGACAACGCCGTCACTGGCGCACTCGCGCGCATTGGAGCGGTCCCCAGCCTTCTGAGGCTCATGCCCGAGAACGAAGTGGGGAAAGCACGCGAGCTCATCGCGCGTCTCGGCATCGGCCACAAAGCGGATGAGAAGGTGTACGCGCTGTCAGGCGGGGAGCGGCAACGCGTGGCGATCGCCCGCGCCCTCATGCAGGAGCCGCGCGTGGTCCTCGCGGACGAGTTCATCTCGGACCTCGATCCGCTCACCAGCGCCGAGATCATGGCGATCGTCCGCGACATCGTCGCCTCGGGCGTGGCCGTGATCATGACGACCCATGAGATGGATGTGGTACGCGGGCATGCGGACCATGTGATCGTTCTCCGTGACGGCGAGAAGGTGCTCGAGACGCAGGGCGTCCCCGACGCGGCGGCCATCACGTCCGCGCTCAGATCATGACGCGCCACCGAGGGGCGATCCTGGTCGCGTCCCTGCTCGTGCTGCTGGCCCTGGCACTCGCGGACGTCGGCCTGCTCGATCCGTTCCGGATCGTTCGCGGCGCGCGAAATCTCGGCGAGTTCGCCGCGGCACTGTTTCCGCCCGACCCGAGCTCCCTTCCAACGCTGGCCGAAGCGATGTTCGAGACGATCGAGATCGCCTTCGTCGGGACGGCGATCGGGTTCGCGCTCGCTTTGCCGCTCTCGCTCGCTGCGAGCCCGGTCCTATTCGGGCCTGCGGTGACGGCGCCGGTCAAGGTTCTCCTCGCCGCTGTGCGGACCGTGCCAGCGCTGTTCTGGGCGATCGTCTTCGTCGTCGCGGTGGGCCTCGGGCCGGCCGCGGGTGCTCTCGGCGTCGCCCTCTACTCCCTCGGCTATCTGGGCAAGCTGCTCTACGAGACCTTCGAAGGCGTGGACCCGGAGGTCATCGAGGCGGTGCGCAGCGTCGGTGCGTCCCGTTCGCAGCTCGCGCGCTACGCCCTCATCCCGGAGGCGGCGAACGGCATCCTCGCGCAGCTGTTGTTCATGTTCGAGTACAACGTGCGCGCTTCATCGATCATGGGGTTCGTTGGCGCAGGGGGGATCGGCTTCTATATCCTCGGATACCTGCAGTTGCTGCGCTACGACCTTCTCCTGACCGCGCTTCTCCTCACGCTCGTCGTCGTCGTGGCCATCGATCGTGCAAGCTCCGTCATCCGGCGCATGTTCCTTTACCCGGTCGCGGCGATGCCTCCGGCGGAATAGCGTTTCTCGCCAATCGCCGCGGTACCCGGATGGCGACCACAACACGCGCACCGCAGCGACGTTCTAGATTGAGTCCACATGTTCACCAAGCAGATCGGTATCGACCTCGGCACGGCCAACGTCATCGTGTACGTGCGCGGCAAGGGGATCGTCCTCACCGAACCGTCGGTGGTCGCCCTCGCGCACGACGACGGGTCGCCGCGCCCGCGCATCGTCGCGGTCGGCGAGGAAGCGCGTCTCATGTTGGGTCGAACGCCAGGGAACATCACCGCGCAGAAACCGATGCGCGACGGCGTCATCGCCGATTACGTCATCACCGAGTACATGCTCAAGTACTTCATCCAGAAGGTCTGCGGGCCGATCAACTTCTTTCGCCCGGAGCTGATGATCTGCGTTCCCTCCGGCGTGACGAGCGTCGAGCGGCGCGCCGTCAAGGATGCGGCCATACGCGCTGGCGCGCGCGTCGCCCACTTGATCGAGGAGCCGCTCGCCGCGGCGATCGGGGCCAACATCCCGATCTCGGGTCCGAGCGGGAACCTGATCATCGACATCGGCGGCGGTACCGCGGAGATCGCGGTGATCTCGCTCGGTGGCATCGTCGTGTCGCGTAGCGTGCGCGCTGCGGGCAACAGACTCGACGAGGCGATCGCGAACTTCGTTCGCAAGCGCTACAACCTCATGATCGGCGAACGCACCGCCGAGGACGTGAAGATCCAGATCGGATCCGCCATGCCGATGGACCAGGAGCTCACGATGGAGGTCCGCGGCCGCGATCTCATCGCCGGTCTCCCGCGAACGATCACCATCGGA
>JANMSU010000048.1:0-7871 GCA_031389835.1 Chloroflexota bacterium | reverse complement strand
ATCGCGCTGTCACTGCTCGCGAGCACCACCGACGCCTTCGCGAAGGACTCCAAGCACGGCCGCGAGACGGCATGGACGCTGCCGGCCCCGGACCTTGGCTTGGTGGAGGAATTCTTCGGCGACGGCGTCACCTGGGAAGAGTGAACGCCGCGGTACGAGGTCCGCTGCGCTCGCTGAGTGCGATCCTGTTCGCGGCCCTCCTCGCGCTGTCGCTCATCGCAACGACCGTCGACGCGATCGCCGCATCGCCGATCGGGATCGAACGCGTCAACAGAGACAGGCCGGGCCGGGATCTGGATGAGTTCTTCCACGGCCGGGGGCTGCTCGGCATCACCTGGGAGTGACCGCGCGTTAGACCCCGGCGAACTCTGGTAGATCGAAGAGATCTCGCAGCGACCTCACGACCCGGTCCGGCACGGCCTCCCCGCGCGCGTGCTCGACCGCGCTTTCCTCGGTAAGACCGGTGAGGATCAGCACGGCGCTCGCGCCGACGCGATGCGCCGCGACGATGTCGTAGTCGGTGGAGTCGCCGATCACGACCGCATGGCGCTCCCCCGCCCGGCGCAGGACCTCCTCGAACAGGAACGGTTCCGGTTTGCCGATGCAGATCGCCGTGGTGCCCGTCGCGACCTCGATCGCCGCGACGATCGTTCCCGCGCCTGGGAGGAGCCGCCCCTCGACCGGATAAGCGCGGTCGCGGTTGGAGCAGATGAATCGTGCGCCGGCCAGAACGCAGCGCTGGGCCTCAGCGATCTTCGCGTAGGTCACATGAAGGTCAAGGCCGACGACGACGGTGTCCGCCGGCGGCGGGAGCGCGACGCTCGGCTCGATACCGGGGACGGTCGCCGCGTCGCGCACCGGGATGCCCGTCGCGCGGATCTCCACGCGCAGTCCGTTCGCGCCGACGACGTACACGTCACGCGGCTGCGGATCGAGACGCTGGAGGTAGTGCGCGGTCGCGTACGCGCTCGTGACGATGTGCTCGTGGTCGCCGCCGAGGCCGAGCCGACTGAGCCGCTGAACGTATTCGTCGCGCGTCGCGGTCGAGTTGTTCGTCGCGAAGAAGACCTGCCAGCCGGCGCGCCGCAGGCGCTCCAGCGCCTCCTTCGCGTAGGGCATCACGGCACTGCCGCGGTACAGGACTCCGTCCATATCGAAGATCGCGACCGGCACGAACGGAGGCTATCGCCTTACGGCAGCGGCTTCTTCTTCCCCCGTCCGCGGTACGTCTTCCACGCCTTGCCCGCCGAGCTATCGGGGTAGCGGCGCTCGACATACGAGTCGACCCGCGCGAACAAGAGCGCGACGATCGCCGCGAGGATCACCTTCCAGAGCTGGAAGAAGACGAGGCGCAGACAGCCCATAAGACAACAGCCCACGCCGGGACTCTAGCGAGTCGCATGCCAGAGCAGGGTTGCGACCCACGACTCCAGTCGCGCGCGGGCATCGGATAACGGGAGGTCGACGCCCAGCTCCTGGTAGCCCTCGACCCAGTGCGGGAGCCACTTGATCGGCCCGAGGCTCGCGACAAGGTCCCAGAACAGGAGTCCGGCCAGTGGACCACGCGCCCGTTCGTAGCGCTCGAGGAACCTCTGGGCCATGCGCGGACCGCTGAACACCACGATGTCGTTGCGCGCGATGGCCACGTCGAGCGCGGGGTCGGCGAGCCTCGCGCCATCCCAATCGATGATGCCGGTCAGTCGGCCGCCCGACCAGACCGTGTTCCCGAACCAGTAGTCGCCGTGGATCAGCGTGGCGGCGTTCGCCGTGACGCCATCGGCGGCGCGCGGAACGACGGTCGCGACCCGATCCCAGAGCGGATCGAACGTCCTGGGTGGACTGCCGACGATGCGAGCCACACGCTCCGCGGGTGTCTCTCCACGCCGGAAGTCCGCCGGCAAGTCATCCAGTGGTGTGTCGTGGACCGCGACGAGCCCGTCGGCCATCTGTCGCACCCAGGCCTCTTCGTCACCGCCCGGTGGGAGCGGCGCGCCGGGAAAGAAGGACATCACGATCAAGGGATCTCCGATGATCTGGCCGGAGGGATCCGCGAGGATCGGCGTCGGCGCGAGCGTCGTTGCCTTCGACACGGCCGTGAGCGCGGCGAACTCGCGACGCACGGCCTCGGCCGCGTCGTGCTCGTACTCGCGGTAGATGCGCGCGACGACGTCCTTGGTGTCGCTGTCGTGCCCCAGACTCAGCCGATACGTCGCTGTGTCGAGACCCCCGACGAGTGGATGTGCGGCAACGGAGTCGGCGTTGGGGTCGATCCGTTCGCGCAGCCGCTCGAGCTCCTCGGTCGTCAGGGGCCGGCGGCGGCGTGCGGTCGCCTCGCGATCGATCGCCACCGCCGTCAGACCGGAACGGGAGGCTGTACGACCGGGAGCGTGTGAAGCGCGTGCGGGACCAGCAGCACGCTGGCGCGCGTCGGACGGCCGATGTGCTCGTACGCGATGTCGAGCGCCTCCTCGACGTCGACGGCCGCGCGCATCTTCGCGAGGCGCACGACCTCCGGCGCCTCGGACGCCGCCACGATCAGAAGGCAATGCTGCAAGGTCAACGCGACCATGACCGCGCGCTGCTCGCCGCCTTCGAAATGCAGTCTTGCCGCATCGACGACGGCCGCGGGTGACTCCGCGCGCTCGAGCGCCGCGAGGAAACGCTGCTCCCCCGCTCCTTCGCCCGCGCCCTCGTCGAGCTGCGCGGCGATGATGATCGCCCCGCCCTCGCGCACCACAGGCGTCGGCGCGAAGCGCAGGTACGTCGCGGCGCGCGACGCCTGATAGAGGTTCGCGTCCTTCGGCTTCCCGACGCCAGCGATGACGATGTCGTACTGCTTCGCGATCGGCCGTGTATACAGACGCTCCGCGACGGCAACGAGGTCGTCCAGAACATCATCGGGCGCGCCCGCGGCAACGGCGACGACGCGTTCGCGATCGTCGGTCACGACGTTGAGGCAGAAGCGCAGGCCGGCGCGGCGCGCGATCTCCACGATCGTCTGGTGGAATGGGTTGCCCTCGATCTTCGCGAGGCGCACGCCCGGATCCTCGAGGAAGCGCATGCCGTGCGTCGCCGTGATGACGGGCTCGCCGCAACAACCGATCGCGACGGTCTTGCGGCCACCCGAGTACCCGGCGTACTGATGCGGCTCGACGATGCCGGTCGCGACCACCAGATCGGCGTCCTTCACGATCTTCTGGGTGGATCCCGGCACGCCGTACGGGGGTATGGGTCCGAGGTCGGCCCACTGGCGCGGATCGCGGCCGTCAGAGTCGACGACGCGCACACGGTCCACGACGCCACCGAGCTTCTCGCGCTTCTCCGTATCGGTGGTCGCGCGGTGCAGGCCGACAGCGACGATCACCGTGATCTGCGCGTCGGCGATCCCGCCCGCGTTCAGCTCGTCGAGGAGGGGCGGGACGAGAACATCGTCGGGACACGCGCGGGTCAGATCGGTGACGGCGATGACCGCGGTGGCGCCGCGTCGGGCGGCGACGGCCTCGCGCGCGAGCTGCGCGAGCGCCGGAGAACCGCGCGGTCTCCGCAGAGCCTGGAGCGTCGCTGCCGGCAGATCAGAGACCGGGGCCGCCGTCCCGGACCGAACGACGTCGACGTCGAACCAGGGCTGGAGCATGAATTCCAGCTCTTCGTGCCCATACGGCACTCTGTGGATGCGATCTTCTTTGGGCGCCCGCTGCACCGCCCGACTCTAACGAGCGGTGCAGACGGGCATCAGCGACGCGTCAGATCAGGCGGAGCAGTCGGAGAAGGACGAGGATGACCACGATGACGAGCAAGGTGTGGATCGCGTTGCCACTGAGCGGCGATCCCGCTCCCAATCGGCCGCGGCCGAAGTAGCCGAAAAGCCAAAGCAGCACGAGGACGACGATGATCAGTTCGATGAGCCCCATGGCGACCTCCCTGTGCTTGTGTCCGCCCGGATTATGAGCGGCCGCTTCGCGGAGTGGGTCAGCACCGCGGATGCCGTGCGCGCGACGACGAAGAAGCTCGAAAAGAACCGGCTGCTCGGCGCGTACCTTGCGGGTCTGGAGGACGACGACCTTATGACCGCTGGTCGGCTGTTCGCGGGCGCGCCGTTCCCGCGCAAGGACGAGCGCGTCCTTTCAGTGGGCTCGAGCACGCTCTCGGATCTGCTCCTGGAACGCTCCGGGAAGAGCGGCGATCACATGGCCGCGAGCTACCAACGGCACGCAGATCTCGGCGACGTGGCCCACGATCTCATCGGAGACTCCCCGGGAGAGGGCGATCCGGTCACGCTCGCCGATGTCGCGGCCGCCTTCGACGGCATCGCCGCGGTCCGCGGCACGAACAACAAGCGCGACCTGGTGCGAGCGCTGCTGCGTCGAGCGGACGCCGGCGAGGCGCGCTACATCGTCAAGATCGTCTCCGGCGAGACGCGCATCGGCCTTCGCGAGGGACTGCTCGTTGATGCGATCGCGCACGCCTTCGACCGCGAGCGCGAGGCGGTTGCCCGGGCCAACATGCTCACCGGCGACATCGGTGAGGCGGCCCTGCGCGCGAAACACGACACGCTCGCCGAGCCGACGCTGGCTCACTTCAGCCCGATCGGGATGATGCTCGCGACACCGGTACTCGATCTCGCCGAGGTGGCGCAGCGTTTTCCACCGCCGTACATCGTCGAGGACAAGTACGACGGCGTGCGCGCGCAGGTGCACAAGTCGGGCGACCGTGTCGAGCTCTACTCGCGCACCTTCGATCGCGTCACGGGTCGGTATCCGGAGCTGCTGGACGCACTGAGGGCGATCCCCGGAACGTTCGTGCTGGACGCGGAGGTCCTCGCGTTCAACGGGGACCGCGCCGTGCCGTTCACGACGTTCCAGACACGTCTCGGGCGCAAGGACGTCACCGGCGAGGTGCGCGAGCGGCTCCCTGCCTCGCTGGTCGTGTTCGACGTGCTCGAGCGCGACGGCGTCGCGCTCCTGGATCTGCCCCTGACCGAGCGACACGACATCCTGCGCGCCCTTCCGCTCACGGCGCCGCTGCGCCTGCCGCGCCAGACGACAGTTTCCGCGACGGGCGACGAGCTTGTCGCCACTTTGGACCGCGAGTTCCTCGCCGCGCGCGAGCGCGGGAACGAGGGCCTGATGCTGAAGGATCCCAGATCGCCGTACCGGCCGGGCCGGCGCGGCATGGAGTGGCTGAAGATCAAGCGCGCGCTGCGCACGCTCGATGTCGTCGTCACCGCGGTCGAGTGGGGCCACGGCAAGCGGCACGGAGTGCTCTCCGATTACACCTTCTCGGTGCGTGACGACGACCGCCTCCGGGTCGTCGGAAAGGCGTACTCGGGGCTCACCGACAAGGAGATCGCCAAGATGACGGAGCACTTCCTCGCGGCGACGGTGAAGGATCTGGGTCGCGCGCGCGTCGTTCGGCCGGATACGGTCATCGAAGTGGCGTTCGACCAGATCCAGCAGAGCGAACGCCATGACTCCGGTTACGCGATGCGTTTCCCGCGGATCGTTCGCCTGCGCCCCGACAAGCCCGTGGATGAGATCGACACGCTCGACACCGTCCGCGCGATCGCGGAGGGCAAAGCCGAGACGCCGTCTTAGCATCAGCGCGCATGGCCAACCTGAACGACACAGCGCAGCTCGAGGCCCTGCTGGAGCTCCAGCAGGAGCTCGCGCTGGAGTCGAACGTCGACCGCGTGCTCAACCGCATCGTCGACACCGCGAAGGCGATGCTCGACTGCGAGCGCGCGACCCTGTACGTCATCGACAACGCAAAGAACGAGCTATGGTCGCGCGTCCTAAAAGAGAGCGAGCTCACCGAGATCCGCCTGCCGCTGGACGGGCGCAGCCTCGCGGCGGAGGTGGCGCGCGCGGGCCGCGTGCTGCGGATCGACGCGCCCTACGACGACGCGCGCTTCGACCCCAGTATCGACGCGCGAAGCGGCTTCCGGACCCGCTCGATGCTCGTCGCGCCGATCGACGCCCGCGACCGGCGCCGTCTCGGTGTGCTGCAGGCGGTGAACGACCGCGAGGGCGCCTTCCAGGAGAACGACGAGCGCCTCATCCAGGCCCTGGCCGGGTCTGCCGGTGTGGCTCTCGAATACGTGCAGCTCTCCGAGGAGCTGGCCGCCGAGCGTCTGCGCGTCGTCAAGGTCGTGGAGGAGGAGCGTCACCGCCTCGCGCGCGAGCTCCACGACGGCGTGGCGCAGACGCTCGCGAACGCGGCGATCAGCATCGAGCTCGTCACGCGGCGCGCCAAGACGGACGTCGACGGCGCGCTCGTCGATCTCGTCGATCTGCGCGCGCGGCTGGTCGAATCGCAGGGCGGACTGCGCGACATCCTCTTCGCACTGCGCCCGCTCGCGCTCGAGGACGGGGGGCTGCCCGCCGCGGCCGAAGCGCTCGCGAAGCGCATGAACGGCATCAACGGCTCGCACGTCGTGACGCGCCGCGTCGAGTCACAGCGCCGGCTCGCACCGGAGGTCGAAGCCGGTGCGTTCACTGTCATCCGCGAAGCCGCGAACAACGCGATCAAGACCGGCCGCGCGGCCAATGTTGCCATCGACGTGTACGACGACGGCGGCGCCGTGGTCGCGATGGTCGAGGACGATGGTCAGGGGTTTGACGTCGCGACGGTGCTCCAGACGTACGCGACGCGCGGGAGCCTCGGCTTGCTGCAGATGCGCGAGTCGGCGCGCCTCATCGGCGCACAGCTCTCGCTCGACTCCAGCCCCGGGCAGGGCACGCGCGTGCGTTTGCGGATCCCGTCGCAGTGAGCGAACGGCCACCCGAGCGGCGGCGCTCGCTGGGTCGTCGCACCGACGACCGTGCTCTCGAGGCACTCGCGATCCAGGATGCGTTCGTCGCGCTGGCCGACGGCATCATCCTGGCCGGACCCGACGGCATCATCCTGAGCGCGAACCCTGCCGCGTTCCGCGTCCTGGGAGAGGAGAAGCTCGCGGGCCGACGCTTCGAGGAGCTGCTCCTTGTCACCGGTGCCGCCACGGTGCAGTCAACGGACGGGCACGACGTGCGTCGCACGTGGTTCCCGCGGGAGGACCGCATGGGCGTCCTCGAGATCGTGAGCACGTCGATCGGTGACCGCGGCGTCCTCCACACGGTCCGGGACGTGACCGCCCAGGCGGAGCTGCTGCGCCTCAAGGAGGACTTCCTCCTCCAGGTGGCGCACGAGCTGCGTACCCCGATCGCGGCGCTCTCGGCCACGCTGGATCTGCTCGTCGACGACGCGCTCCTCATGCCCCCGGCGCAGCTCGTGATCATGGTGACGACCCTTCGGCGTAGTGCCCTGCGCCTCGAGCACCTCGTCGAGAACCTGCTCGACGCCGGCAGTATCGAGGCCGGGACGTTCCAGGTCCGCGCCGTCCCGGCGAGCGTGCGGAGCTGCCTTCAGGACGCGATGGACTTCACCCAGACCCTTCTCGACGCGAAGCATCAGACGCTCCAGACGCGGCTGCGACCGGACTCCGACCGCGTCCTGGCCGACCCGCGCCGGACCGCCCAGGTCCTCGCCAACCTCATCGCGAACGCCAGCCGTTACGCGCCCGAGGACACCACCGTGACGGTCGCGACCACGGGGCGCGACGGCTTCGTGCAGGTCAGCATCGAGGACCAGGGCCCCGGGATCCCCGCGGATGAGCAGCCGCGGCTCTTCCAGCGGTTCTTCCGCTCGCGCGAGGTCCGGGATCAGGCCGGCGGGCTCGGTCTCGGGCTCACGATCTGCCGCGCGATCGTCGTCGCGCACGGCGGCGACATCCGCGTCGAGAGCGAAGTGGGACGCGGCACTTCGGTACACTTCACTCTCCCTAAAGCTCGACAGCTCGCGGAGGAGGCAGACGCCTAGTGAAGCTCTTGGTCGTC
>JANMSU010000441.1:0-8542 GCA_031389835.1 Chloroflexota bacterium | reverse complement strand
CGGATCGCCGCCGCGGTTGCGGCGTGGTCGGTGTGCGCACCACCCGCGGGCTCGGGGATCAGCGCATCGACGACACCGAGCTCGAGCAGGTCGGGTCCGGACAAGCGCATCGCCTTCGCGGCCCGCTCGGCCTCCGCCGGGCTGCGCCACAGGATGGCGGCGCAGCCCTCGGGCGAGATGACCGAGTAGATCGCGTTCTGCATCGCGAGCACGACGTCACCGACGCCGAGCGCGAGCGCACCGCCCGAACCACCCTCGCCGAGGATGACCTCGACGATCGGCGTCTGCAGCCGTGACAAAAGAAGGATCGACTGCGCGCTCGCCTCGGCCTGCCCTCGTTCCTCGCCCTCGGGACCCGGGTAGGCGCCGGGCGTGTCGACGAACGTGATCAGCGGCAGGTGGAACTTCTCCGCGAGGCGGTACAGACGCATGGCCTTCCGGTATCCCTCGGGATGCGGCATGCCGAAGTTGCGCGCGATGTTCTCTTCGGTCGACGCGCCCTTCTGTTCGCCGACGACGATCACTGGCCGGCCGTCGAGGTCCGCGATCCCCCCGACGATCGCGGGATCGTCGCGGAAGCCACGGTCGCCGTGCAGCTCGTTGAACCGATCGAAGACGCGGCCGATGATCTCGAGCGTGTGCGGACGCTGGATGTTGCGCGCGGCCTGCACCGCCTCCCAGGGACTCGCGCGCGACGTGAGCTGCGCGGGCTCGGTGATGAGGTTCGCGTCATCGGGGAGGTGGCCGTTGCCATCAACGGTGCGCCTGGTCCCAACGAGACGATCGAGCATCGGCACGGTCAGAGGCTCCAGCGCAGATCCTGCGACGCGGCGCGGAACGCGGTGAGGAACAGCGCGAGCCGCTCGCGCAGCTGCGGCCGCGGAACGATCTGGTCGATGAAGCCGCGCTCGAGGAGGAACTCGGCCTTGCCGAAACCGATGGGAAGCTTTTCGCCGACCGTCCCGCTCGTCACGCGCTCGCCAGAGAATCGGATGAGCGCACCGGGCTCCGCAACGACGATGTCGCCGAGCGACGCGAAGGACGCCAGCACGCCGCCGGTCGTTGGATCGGTGATGACGCTCACGTAAGGGAGCCGCGCCTGATCGAGCCGCGCGAGCGCGCCGAGGATCTTCGCCATCTGCATGAGCGCGATCGTGCCCTCCTGCATGCGCGCGCCGCCCGACGCCGAGACGATCACGAGCGCCTTTCGTTCGGCAAGGGCGCGTTCCGCGGCCCGCGTGAGCTTCTCGCCGACCACCGCGCCCATGGAGCCGCCCATGAACTCGAAGTCCATGACGGCGAGGACGATCGGGTTGTCGCCGATCGTCGCCTCGCCGGTGATGACCGCGTCCCTCTCGCCGCTCTTCGTCTGAGCCGCGGCGATCCGCTCCGTGTATGGCTTGCTGTCGGTGAAGCCAAGGGGATCGCCCGAGGTGAGGTCGCCGTCATGCTCATGGAACGAGCCCTTGTCGACTAGGAGATCGATGCGCTCGCGCGCGCCGAGCCGGAAATGGTGCTCGCACTTGGTGCACACATTGAGATTGCGCGCGAGCTGCTTATTGAAGAGCATCTCGCTGCAGTTGGGACACTGCGTCCACAGGTGAGAGGGGAACTCGTTCGGCTTGCGGCTGAACGGCATCCGCAGTCTCATGTCGGCTTCGCCGCCATGAGAGCAGAACCCATTCCTCGCAGGGGCTCCGCCCCTGCAACCCCAGGACGAGAACGCGCCTCGGTGGTCACCGCGCGTCCTCTTCGCGGTACCAGCAGAGACCGACGACACCGGGGCCGGCGCGCGCGCCGATGACCGGACCGGCTTCGGCGATCCAGTGCTCGACGCAGTGGTAGCGCTGCTGCACCCAAGCTGCGACGCCCGCCGCGCGCTCGGGCGCGTTCGTGTGGAGCGTGCAGGCGTGGATGCGCGCGCCTTCCGGAACGCGTGACGCGACCAGCTCTTTCATACGCTCGACGGCCTTCTCGCGTGTGCGCACGCGATCGGCCGGATGCACGATGCCGTTCGCGACCTCGAGGATCGGCTTCATCTTCAGCATCGAGCCGAAGAGCGCCTGGGCGCCACTGACGCGTCCCGACCGCTTCAGGTACTCGAGCGTGTCCGCGACCGCGTAGACCGGGATCTTGCCCGCGAGCTTCTTCGCAAGCGCGACGGCCTCCTCGAATGATCCGCCGTCGCGGCGCAGGCGCCCGCACGCGGTCGCGATGAGCGAGATGCCGCCGGCGAGGGAGCGCGTATCGATGACCTCGACCGTCACGCCAAGGATCCCCTGTGCCGTCGTGCTCGCGACCGAGTACGTGCCGGAGAGCTCCGTCGCGATCGTCAGTACCAGGAGCTGCTTCGTTCCCTCGGCGACGATCTTGTCGTAGACGTCGCGGCACTCGGCGATGTTGGGCTGCGAGGTCCCGGTGAGCACGCCGGGCGCGGCGATGCGCCGATAGAACTCGTCGGCGCTGAGATCGACGCCCGCGGTGAACGTGTCGCCGCCGATGTCCACGTGGAGCGGAAGCACGCGGATGTCGAATTCCCGCTGCAGCTCCGGTGTGAGACACGCTGTACCGTCGACCACGATCGCGAACTTGTCACTCAAGCCAGTGCAACCTCCCCCGCGACGACACGTTCCGTGCCTGATCGCGTCCGAACCAGTAGCGCGCCGTCGTCGTCGATCGCGTCCGCGACGCCGCGGAATGGCGCGCGCTCGCCGGCACGCACCTCGACGGTCTTGCCGAGGAACGTCGAGCGGCGGCGCCATTCGTCGAGCGCGACGCGACGCTCGGTCGTGTCTTCGAGCCAGTCCAGCTCGCGCGTCAGGCGCGCGAGGAGAGCGAGCCGGTCGAGCGAACGCCCAGCCATCACGAGCGAGATCGCTCGCGCGCTGAGCTCCGCGGGAAAGTCGTCAGGTCGCTGATGCACGTTGATCCCGATACCGAGCACGAGCACGCCTCCGTCGCCATCCGATGTCGCATGGGCGAGCGCGCCCGCGACCTTGCGCCCCTCGACGTGTACGTCGTTGGGCCATTCTAGGCGGGCATCCGCGCCCGACAGGGCCTCCAGAGAACGCGCGATCGCCACGCCCGCGAGCGCGGCGAACAGCGCCGGGGCGACGGGCGCGGGGCGAACGATCCACGACGCCAGGAGACTCGTGCCTTTTGGCGCGACCCAGACCCGACCACGTGTTCCCTGACCCGCGCTCTGCTCGTTCGCGACGACGATGCCGCGCAAGGCGCCCTGCGCCGCGAGCTCGCGGGCGCGGGTCTGCGTCGATGGAAGGGAGTCGTGGTATTCGACCGTGCGACCAAGCTCGCGCGCGAAGGCCGACACGACCGCGGGCTCGGCGAGAAGGGTCAGCCGCGCTATTTCAAGACCTGCGCGCCGGCGGCGCGCACGCGCACGACGCGTCCGCGCCCGGGAGCACCAGCGACCGCCGCCGCTTCCTCCATGGCCGCGACGACCCGCGGAGCGAGCCGCGCGGGCGCGACAGCCAGCACGCTCGGACCTGCGCCCGAGAGCGCCGCGCCGAACGCACCCGCCTCCCGCGCGGCCACGATGATCTCGCCGAGCGCCGGCACGAGCGCGGTGCGCGCCGGCTGATGAAGACGGTCCACCATCGCGAGCGCGAGCAGCGCGCCATCCGCGCGCATGACCGCGGCGATGAGCGCGGCGCCGTGCGCGACGTTGAAGACGGCGTCGTCGCGGGAGACCTGCGCGGGAAGAACGGCGCGCGCCTGCTCGGTGGAAAGCGGGCGTCCGGGTATGAGCAGGCAGACCCGCCAGGTGCGGGGGAACACGAGGCGCGTCGCGACGGGGCCACCATCGTTCGGCAGCGCGACCGTAAAGGCGCCATACAAAGCCGCGGCGACGTTGTCCGCATGTCCTTCGACCTCGCTCGCGATGCGGAGCAGCGTGCGGCGGTCGAAAGGCTCGCCGAGAAGCGCGTTCGCGGCCACGACTCCGCCGACGATCGCCGCGGCACTCGAGCCGAGGCCACGCGCGGTCGGGATCGCCGAACGTTGGGTCACGTACTGCGCAGCGAGCTCGCGATGTGCCGCCTTTGCCGCGGCGCGCGCCGACACGACGAAGAGATTCTCGTCATCGGGCGGGATGCCCTGTCCATCGCCTTCGACGGTCACCGACCACGTCCGTGCGGGACGGAGCTCGAACTCGGCGAGCAGGGGCAGGGCGAGCGCGAACGAATCGAATCCGGGCCCGAGGTTGGCGCTCGAAGCCGGAACGCGCACACGCAGGTCGCTCAAGTGCGCCGCACCCTACTCGCGCGAGGCGTGCGCGATCGCTCCCATCACCGCGTCAGCGGTCGCATCCACCTCTACGACCTCCCGACTGAGCGAGCGCGCGGTGTCCGGATCCTTGAGTCCGTTCCCCGTCAGGACGCAGACGACGTTCGAAACATCGCGCAGTCCCCCCGCCTGCGCGCGCTTGCGTAGCCCAGCGACCGATGCCGCGCTCGCGGGCTCGACGAAGATCCCCTCGTGACGCGCGAGATCCTGGTACGCGGCAAGGATCTCGGCGTCGCTCACTGCCTCGATCGCGCCCCCGGACTCATCGCGAGCGCGCAATGCTCCCTGCCAGGAGGCGGGCGCGCCGATCCGGATCGCGGTCGCGATCGTCTCAGGCTCGGCGACCGGTCTGCCGAGCACGATCGGCGCGGCGCCCTCGGCCTGCCAGCCGAACATGAGTGGTCGGCGTGTTGACATCCCCGCGGCCTCCGCCTCGACGAATCCGCGCCAGTACGCGGTGATGTTGCCCGCGTTGCCGACCGGGATGAACAGCGCGTCGGGAGCGTCGCCCAGGCTCTCGCAGAGCTCGAACGCCGCGGTCTTCTGACCGTCGAGACGATGCGGATTGACGCTGTTGACGAGCGTTGCTTCCCCATGGGTGGCGAGCTCCTTCGCGACCGCCAGCGCCGCGTCGAACGGTCCGCGGACGGCCACGACCGTCGCGCCGAACGCGATCGCCTGCGCGAGCTTGCCCAGCGCCACGTAGCCGGCCGGCAGCACGACCGTGCACGGAAGACCAGCGCGCGCGGCATAGGCCGCAGCCGAGGCGGCGGTGTTCCCGGTGGAGGCGCAGAGGACGGCACCCGAGCGCGCCTCGAGCGCCTTCGCGATCGCGACGACCATGCCGCGGTCCTTGAACGAGCCGGTCGGATTCGCGCCCTCGACCTTCAGCCACACCGCATCCACGCCGGTCTCGCGTTCGAGCGAGGGCGCTCGCACCAGCGGCGTCCCGCCTTCGCCGAGCGTGAGGCGCGGCGTGTGGGGCGTCACGGGCAGATGCGCGGCCCAACGATCGATGAGACAGAGCGCGGGTGTCACGGCGGGATGTTAGCCCTCCTACGCCCTCCTACCATGAGCCCCGTGAGTCTCAGCGCGCGGGAACATCAGCTCCTTCAGGCCCTGGTGGTGCTCGCGATCGTTTATCTGGCCTTCCAGGTGTTCGCACTGGGATGGGTCGCCGTCGCGCAGGTCGCGGATGTCGTCATCATCTTCGTCGCCGCGTGGGCGCTCGCCTACCTTCTCTCGCCGCTCGTGAACAGCATCGACGCGGACACGCCACTGAATCGCACCTCCGCCGTCGTGGTCGTTTACATCGCGATCGCGCTCATGCTCGTGCTCATCGGCTTGCTCGTGATCCCGCCGCTCGTCGCTCAGCTGAACGACCTCGTCACGCGCGGACCGGAATACGGCGAGCGCGCCACGCAGCTCGCCGCGGGCATCCAGACCACGCTCGAGCGGATCGGGATCCGCGTCGACCTCACCGAGTTCTACGGCACGCTGCCGCGCCGGCTGGGCGATCTCGCCTCGGCCTACGCGGCGGACATCCTCGGGGTGGTGTCGGCCACCGCCGCCGTCTTCTTCAACGTCACCCTCGTCCTCATCATCGCGTTCCTCATGCTCAATGACGGCGACAGGATGTGGAACCGCTTCACACGGGCGTTGTCGCCCGAGCTCGCGAGCGAGGCGGAGCTCCTCCGACAGAGCGCCGACCGTTCCTTTGGTGGCTTCATCCGCGGGTCGCTCATCCTCGGCGTCATCTACGGGGTCGCGACGCTCCTGATCCTCGTCCCGCTGGGTGTCCCTTACGCCGGAGTGCTCGCGCTCGTGTCGGGCCTGATGATGATCATCCCGTTCTTCGGACCGATCATCGCGATGATCCCGGTGATCGCGGTGACGTTCCTGGGCGCACCGGGTCAGCTGCTCCTTGTATTCGTCCTGGTGCTCGCGGTGCAGCAGATCCTCCTCAACATCGTCAGCCCGCGCATCATGTCTCGGAGCATCGGCATCCATCCGATCTTCATCTTCCTCGCCTTGCTACTGGGCGCGAAGCTCGCCGGTTTCTGGGGCGTCTTCCTCGCGGTCCCCGTCGCGGGCGTCATCAACACCTTCGCGCGATATGCGTATGAGGTCGCTCGAGGACGCCGAGATCGCATGCATGCCCGGACCCTCATCGCCGAGCGCGAGGCCGCGTCCGCGGCGGCGCAGGCCGAGCACCGAGACGCGGTCGCGGACACGCGCCGCGGCCCTCGGAGCGGCCGTGGAGCGGATCTCAGCCCAAAACGCGAGTGAGCGCACGGCGGCACATCCTCATCACGAACGACGACGGGATCGACGCGGACGCTCTCGCGCCGCTCGCCGAGGCGCTCGCGCCGCTGGGTGACGTCGACATCATCGTGCCCGAGCGCAACTGGAGCGGGGCGAGCCACAGCATCACGCTGTTCCGACCGTTGCGCGTTCGACCCACGAAGCTCCGGAGTGGCCACCCCGCGTTCATGACCGACGGATCGCCCACCGACTGCGTGCGCCTCGCGGTCCTCGGCTTCCTCAAGCATCGGCCGGACATCGTCGTGAGTGGGATCAACCGCGGAGCGAACATGGGCGACGACATCACGTACTCCGGAACGGTCGCCGCGGCGATGGAGGGCATCCTCTCAAACGTACCGTCGATCGCGATCTCCATCGGCGCGTTCGGCGGGGACATCGACTACGGGGCAGCCGCGAGCTTCGCCGCACTGTTGACGCGGAACATCCTCGACCGCGGCTTCGCGCCCGACACGCTTCTCAACGTGAACGTGCCGCCGCTGCCGCGCGATCAGATCGCCGGCGTCGAGGTGACGCGTCTTGGCAAACGCACCTATCGCGATCAGCTCGTCGAGCGCCTCGATCCGTACGGCAATCCGTACTACTGGGTCGGCGGCCCGGCGATGAGCGGGGAGGCCGAGGAGGGCACGGACGTCGCGGCGATGGGCGCGGGCAAGATCAGCGTGACGCCGATCGCTCTCGACCTAACGAATCACGCGCTGCTCGAAGAGCTCGCGCGGTGGGACTGGGGTTGGTCCGCTCCGGTCGAGGTCACCGCGGACTGAGCCACGACGCGCGGCGGCTCGCCGAGGAGCGTCGCGATCACATAGCAGGCGATCCCGAGCCACGCGAGACCGGTGAAGCCGGTCTCGAGAGCGAGACCGGCAGCGAGGATCGAGCCGATGACCGACGCAACGCCGTTCACGCCCCACGCCCACGCGAGGAGGCTGCGATCGTGCGCGCCGGCCGCCCCCAGCACGCGCGGGAATGCGGTACCGAGAGGTAGCCCAAGAGCGAGCGCGAAGAGCAGAGCGACGATCACGCGCACCGGCAGCGGCGCAGCGAGCGTCGCGTCGGCCGCTCCGGGCAGGATCACGAGCACCGCCGCGAGCGCGACGGTGCTCCCGATAGCGGCGCCGCGCATACCACCGGGGAGCCGGCGGATGCTCGCCGATCCGGCGGCCGCCCCGGCGAGGAGCCCGGCCACGCCGACCGCGAGCGCGAGCGTGGGCTGTCCGAGGTACAGCGTCAAACGCTGGAGGAGCACGATCTCGACGACGATGAAGCCGGTCCCGAGCAGCAGCGCGTAGCCGGTGACCCAGCGCGTCAGCCCTGCGTCCGCCCGCGACACCGTCCGACGCAGCGGAAGAAGGATCACCGCGAACGACAGGAGCAGCGCCGTGATCAGCGCGGCGATCAGCGTCTGCTGGCCCTGGGCCAGCGCTGCGCGCCCGGCGATCGCCTCGGCGAGTGGGACGCTGTCGAAGAAGAATGGGCGGTCGTCGGTCGAGGGCGCCTGCTGGCCGCTTGGAGTGAACGTCGTGGCCAGGCGCCCGCTCCTTCGGCTCGGGTCATAGGCGACCTCGAAGCCGTGCACTCCGGCAAAGTCGCGAATGACCTTCATGCTCGCTTCGCTCCACTCCTCGCCGCGCACGAGCATCAGACCGAACTCCCCGCTGCGAACGACCGCAAGATGCCGCTCGGGTCGCTCTGCGCCGGCGCGGCGGAGGCCGGCGCTCGCGACCTCCATCGCCCTGACGATCTCGCTCGGTGGATCGCGATACCAGCGACCGATCGAGAGCGAACCGCCAGGCGCGAGATGGCCGAGGTAATCGGCGAATGCCTCTTCGGTGTAGAGGTAGCTTTCGGATAGGGAGTACGCGCCGCTTTGCAGCGCGGCCCAGCTGTCAACGACGGTCATCACGATGACGTCGTA
>JANMSU010000438.1:0-4793 GCA_031389835.1 Chloroflexota bacterium | reverse complement strand
TCCAACGGATCTCGCCGGCGTCGCGCGGCAGCAGGCCGAGAAGGACGCGGAGCAGGGTCGTCTTCCCGGCGCCGACGCGTCCCGTTATGACGGTGAACTCGCCTCGGCGCAGTCGGAGCGACACATTGTCGATGCCTGGAGCTCGCTCCGCGCCGTCCCGCGCGCGACCGAACCGGTACGTCAGACCGGTGACTTCCACGCGCTGCAGCGGATCGACCGCGGGTCGTGCCGACGCACGGACTGGTGACGCGGGCATCTCGCTCGGCAGCGGTCCGGTGAGATCGAGCGGCGTGCTGTCCACCAGCGCCTCGGCCGGCACGTTCGTCGCGCCGGCGCGCATCAGCGCGAGCATGCGCGCCACCGACACGCCGAGTTGCTTGTACTGGGTGAGGAACAGCCCGATGAAGCCGCTGAACTCGGTGACGAAGCCGAGATACGAGACGAAGAGTGCGAAGTCACCGACCGTGAACGTGCCTTCGCTCATCGCATTCGCGCCGAGCAGCAGGATCATTCCCGTCCCGAGATGGACCGTGTTCCAGTAGACCGAGCCCGTGAGGAGCGAGAACGCGCGCTCGCGGAGCACGGTCTTCCGGCGGACGTCGCTGAGGCGGCGGAAGTGCTCGACGACGCCCTGCTCCGCGCGCGCGATCTGCACCGCCTGCACCGCGCCGAAGATCTCGCCGAGCGCGCCCGTCACGCGGCTGGTCGCGACCTGGCTGGCCGCACGCGATTGCTGCAGTCGACGCGTCGCGACCTGTGCAACCGCGATGATCGCGACCAGTGGCACGAACACGAAGATCGTGATCGTGGCGTTCACGCTCACGAGGATCGCCATCGCGGCGATCGCGAAGACCGTCAGGCTGAACATGTCGACGGTCCAGTCGGTGCCGTTCTCGGCGTGCTCGACGTCGTCGCGGAACACGCTGAGCGCCTCTCCGGGCGAGCGGTCGAGGGCGCGCGCCCCGGGACGCCGCAGGATCTCGGCGAGCATGTTGCGCTGCAGGACCGCGCTCATGCTGAAGCGGAAGTGGGTGTCCCAAGTCGATCCCGCCGTCTCCGCGACCGCCGCCGCCAGACCGACGCCGACGAACGCCGCCGCGAGCCACGCGATGGCCGGCGGATCCGCGGTCCCTCGCTGCAGCGTGTCAAAGGCCTGCTGGGCGACGAGCCCTGGCAGGAGGCGCGCGCAGTACACCACCGTCCAGAGGAAGTTGTCGACCCAGTAGAGCCAGGGCCGGTAATGCGTCATGCGCCAGAGGAAGCGACCGGTTCCGAGTGACTGCGTGCTCATACCAGCACCTGCTCGAGGCCGGTGCGCAGCAGCTCGGAGAAGCGCGAGGATGTGTCCTGTGCGAGGGCGGCGCGCGGTCCTTCTTCGACGATGCGCCCCTCGTCCAGGATGAGGATCCGGTCGCAGCGCTGGACCGTCGCGAGACGGTGCGCGATCACGATCCCGGTCCGATCGGCCAGCAGCGCGTCGATCGCGCGCTCGATGTGGCGCTCGGTGGCCGGATCGAGGCGCGACGATGCTTCGTCGAGGATGACGAGGCCGGGGTCGCGCAGGAACACACGGGCGAACGCGAGCAGCTGCGCCTCGCCGGCGGAGAGACCGCCGGCCAGCATCTCCGACTCGAGCGCGCCGTCCCGTCCTGCGGTGTGGGGGAGCGCACGCAGCCAGCCGCCGAGACCGATCCGCTCGAGCACCACGGTGATGCGCTCGTCGTCGATGCTCGCGTCGAAGAAGGTGACGTTCTCGCGCACGCGGGCGTGGAAGAGCTGGACGTCCTGACTCACCAGCGTCGCCCGGCTGCGCACGTCGTCAAGCCGCGCCTCCCGCAGATCGACGCCGCCGATCCGGATCGCGCCGGACGTGGGGTCGTAGAAGCGGAGCAGGAGCCGCGCGAGCGTCGTCTTGCCGCTGCCGGTGCGTCCGAGGATGCCAAGCACCTCGCCCGGCGCAAGACGCAGCGACAGATCTTGAAGGACCAGGTCGCGCTCCCCGTCCGACGCCTCGTACGCGAACGACACACGGTCGAGCTCGACTCCGAGCGCTCCTGCGGGGATCGGCACGCCACGTCCTTCGGGAAGCCGCGACTCGGTGCGCAAGAGCTCGGTGACGCGCCCGACGCTCGCGATGGCGCGCTGCAGCTCCTCCAGTTCGCGGCGGAACTGCTCGATGGGCCGCCGGAGCATGTCCGTGTAGTGGAAGAGCAGGTAGACGGTGCCGAGCGTGATGGCGCCCAGGCTCCAGAGGTACGCGCCGACGCCGAACGCGATCGCGTTGCCGATCGCGAACAAGAGGATCGTCGTCGACCAGAGGAACGTCCCCGCGTAGATAGCTCGGCGCCGCGCTCCGAGCCACGCGCGGTGATGGACCGTGAGCTCGTTCATGACGTGCGCCTCCGCGCCGCTGGAGCGGATGTCCTCGGTCCCCGCAAGGCGCTCGCCGAGGAACCCGTACATCTGCGCCGCGACCTCGCGCACGCGCTGCCAGTACTTCGCCGCGATGTTGCGGAGCGGTCCGGCCATCACGAAGACCGCGACCAGAGCGAACCCCGTCAGCGCGAGGCCCGCGCGCACGTCCTCGCGGGTGACGACGATCAGGATCCCGATCAGAAGAAGGACGTTGCCGAAGATGTTGACGACGAACCGCGAGAAGAACGTGGCGAGGGCGGTCACATCGCCGTCGATGCGCTCGATGAGCTCGCCACCCGTCCGCGCCTTGTGGAACGTCAGATCCAGTCGGAGCAGGTGCAGCGCGAGATCCGCACGAAGCGCGTTCGTTGCTGTCCAGCCGAGGTCTTCGCCCACGTACGTAGACCATGCGTAAAGCAGGTTCGTGACGACCGCGACAGCGACGAACGCCAGCGCGATCCTGGCCAGCGACTCGATCGGCGCGTTGCCGATCGCGTCGTCGATGAACGTCCGCAGCAGCTGCGGGCCGACGAGCTGGAGGCCGATGCTCCCGAGGATCAGCACGCCAAGCAGCGCGGTGCGACGCCACCGCGGCGCGACGTAGCGGCGGAACAGGTCGATGTAAGGATTGCCCGCGTGCATCGTCGGCAGTCTGTCACGCAAACCGCCCTGCGAGGTGCGCATTAGGATGGGCGATGACAGAGAACCTGCGGCGACTCGGGCTGGATCCGGTGGCTCGTGGGCGAGTTCGGGGAGATCCGACAATGGCCGACCTACCTGGCGACCCACAGTTCAGTGCTCGGCGCATCGGCCAGGCACGACTGGGAATTGCCGACCTCAAGGTTGATATCCCCTCGCACGTTTGCCTCTTCTACAAGGATGACGCCGAGCTCCGGGAGCGTCTGGGCTTCCTCGCCCTCACGCTCGATGACCCCGAGCAGGTGGCCGTGTTGTTCGGCACGGACGCGCGTTTGGCGGAAGTGCTCGGGTATGTCGCGCAGGACCACCGGAGGGACATCGCGTCCGACATAGCTGCGGGGCGCATCGTCTTGGTGGATGGGGCACCGGACGTCGAAACGATCGTCGCGCAAATCGTCGGTGCTTTCGACGCAGCGCTCGCGCGCGGCGCGAAACTCATTCGTTTTCTCGGCTTCATCGGATGGGGCGATATGGATTGGCCACCCGACCAGGATCTGATGACTTTCGAGGCCAAGGTCACCGAGACCGTAAGCAAGTACCCGGTGGTCGTGCTCTGCAGCTACAACATCGAAAAGCTTCCGGGCCCGGTGCTGATCTTCGCGGGGATCAAGACCCACCCGTTCACGATCATTGGTACGACACTCGCTAAGAATCCGCACTACATGCCGTTCGAGGCGTACATGGCGTCGCGATCGGGGCCAGAGCCCGCCGACGAACACACCCGCGCACTACGGGGGGTCACTATCGGTCCGCTCGATCGGGGGCATCGCCAGAGCCCCGTCAAAGAGCGCGGACGTTCGCGTCATACCCCGGCTTCCGGCGGCTCGTAAGGACCTAGGGGGCCGTTAGCGTGAAGCAGCGTCGCGAGGCTACTCGAGTGAGCGACACTAGGGTCTGGTGATCGGAGGGCACTCTTTTCTCGTTGGCGCAGCGGCGTGAGCCTTTGGCGCGCGGAGAAGCCTCGTTTACGGCACTAACTAGGCTCTCTTACCCGTGACACCAGGGTGGTTCTCGTGAACTTGTGATCTATGGCGGAATCGAGGTGGACCGCGCCGGCGACGGCCTGCTGGCTGCGATCCGGGATGTCCGCTGATGATGTCCTCGTGGCAGGGCTGGGCGCATAGTGTCGTTGGCCTCATGTATTCGCGGTCACCTGCGTAGCGCCGATCGTCGCGTGGCGGGCGTTCCGTCAACGAACCGAGTGGCGATCGCTCGGGCTGATCTCCCTCGCCGCCGGCGTTGTTCTCCCCGGATCGTTCTTCAGCGGGCCGCTTCTGTTCGGCCCTGAGATGGTGGGTCTCTGGCAGCGTCTGACGCTCGCCATCGCCGGCGCGTGGGCCACCATGGTCGCACTTCGTCTGTGGCGACTCCGGTCAGGAGTCGCGGACGCCCGCCAGCGTTCTGATCCTGTTCCGGCCCGCAATGTGGCCGATCTCTCTTGAATCGCGCAGGTGGTGCTCGGCGGGCCGCATCCGCCCTCGGCTGAGGTGGCGGGTTTGCGCATTCGGCTCGTAGCTCCCGCGCGTAGCCGAGGAGTCGGCATCGAACAGGAACCCGGGCGCATGGCACTATCCGCGGTTGGCGGTTGATGGACGATCAGCGCTCTCTCGCCTTCCTCGCACGCAGCCTGACGATCAGCGGGATCGTCTCTGTGGCCCTGCTGCTCGCCATTCCCGTGT
>JANMSU010000324.1:0-5087 GCA_031389835.1 Chloroflexota bacterium | reverse complement strand
GCGTACGACGCGACGATCGCGTCGCGCTTCGTCGGCGAGGCCGGCATCCAGTTCCCCGACGACATGACGCTCTCGCTCCGCAAGGTGCGCGACCTGCGCTACGGCGAGAACCCGCATCAGCAAGCCGCGTTCTACGCGATCCGCGGTGAAGAGAGCGGCGCGATGGTCTCGATGGAGCAGATCCACGGGCGCGCGGCGAGCTTCAACAATGTGCTCGACATAAACGCGGCCTGGCGGATCGTGTCCGACTTCGCGCAGCCGACGGTCGCGATCGTCAAGCACCAGAACCCATCGGGCATCGCTTCGGAGAGCGAGATCACGAAGGCCTACCAGCGCGCTTTCATGGCGGACTCCGTCTCCGCGTTCGGCGGCATCGTCGGCGCCAACCGCCCGGTGACGCGCGAGCTGGCGGAGGCGATGCAGGACACTTTCTACGAGGCGATCATCGCTCCGAGCTTTGACGACGACGCACTGCCGCTCCTCCGGCAGCGCAAGAACCTCGAGATCCTTGCGGTGCCGAACGCTCTCGTGGACGGTCGTCGGCTCCGGCGACCGAACGATGCGCTCGATCTTAAGAAGGTCGCGGGTGGTCTCCTGGTGCAGACGCCGGACGAGTCCGTCACCGAGGAGGGGAACTTCAAGGTGGTCACAGAGCGAACGCCCACGCTCGAGGAGCTCACCGACCTGCTGTTCGCCTGGCGCTGCGTGCGTCACGTCACGTCGAATGCCATCGTGCTCGTGAAGGGGCTCGCGAGCGTGGGTGTCGGACCTGGTCAGCTGTCGCGTGTCGTCGCCGTCGAGGTCGCCGTCCGCAAGGCTGGCGAGAACGCGCGCCTCGCGGTGATGGCCTCCGACGCGTACTTCCCGTTCCCGGACGGCATCGAGGTCGCGGCCAGGGCCGGCGTGACCGCGATCATCCAGCCGGGCGGCTCGCTGCGCGACGCGATGATGATCGAGACCGCGAACAAGCACCGCATGGCGATGCTGTTCACGGGCAGGCGACACTTCAAGCACTAGCCAGCCCGCGACACGACTTTTTCCTGCGCCTAGTCTTTCGGGATGGCCGACAAAGATGCCATCACGCCCGCGGAGTTCGGGACCGCCTTCAAGCGCTTCGTTGATGCGATGAACGCTGAGGCCGCGAAGGAAACGAGCCCGCTCGTCGAGCGACTCCGCGAGCATCTGGGCGGCGATCCCGGACGGATGCCCATCGTCAGCGAGGACTTCGACAACTACGAGCACCCGAACGTACAGGTCGCGCTCGACAAGGTCCTGTTTTCGGGCGGCCGCACTGCCGATCTGGTCGGCATCTCCGTTCCGAACAAGCGCTGGCAGCAGTTCGCCTTCTCCGATCTCCTCGCGGCGAGCAATCCGTACGGGCGGATGACCGAGGGTCCCGTCGACTACGTGAACTTCCACCTCGAGGAGGAGCGGACGCTCGCCTGCGTCCAGTACGGGCTCTTCTTCGTCACCTCTGGGGACGACCGCCTCGCGGTGTTCGTGGTCGGCCCGCCGAGCCTCGAGATGGGCCGCGGCAACCGCATGCGTGTGGAGGTGGCGTGTGCTCGCCGCGAGGTCGCGCTCGCGCTACTGAAAGACCTGACCACGGCGACGAAGGAGCTCAACGTCTACCGCGGGAAGGCGGTCTCACTCGCGCCGGGCCAGTACGGTGTTCAGTCGCTGGTGAAGTTCCACCGGCTCCCGCGCGTGCAGCGCGATGAGGTCGTCCTCCCCGACGGCGTCCTCGAGCGTGTCGAGCAACATGCGGTCCGCTTCTCCGACCACGCAGCCGCGCTCGTAGCCGCGAAGCGATCGCTGAAGCGCGGCATCCTTCTCTATGGACCCCCCGGAACTGGCAAGACGCTGACCGTCATGTATCTCGCGACCCAGATGACCGGGCGCACGCTGATCATCGTGACGGGCCTCGGGATGGGCGGCCTCGGGACGATCGGCCAGTTCGCGCGGGTGCTGGCGCCGGCGACGGTCGTCGTCGAGGACGTCGACCTCATCGCCCAGGAGCGTGGGATGCCTGGCCACCAGACGAGTCCACTGCTTTTTGAGCTGCTCAACCAGCTCGACGGTCTCGCCGACGACGCCGATGTGCTCTTCATCCTGACGACGAACCGACCAGACATCCTCGAGCCGGCGCTGGCGGCGCGACCCGGGCGTGTCGACCTCGTGGTCGAGCTGCCCGTTCCTGACGCGCGAGGGCGCGCGCGCCTCCTAGAGCTCTACGCGCGCGGCCTCACGCTCGAGGGCGTCGAGTTCGCGCGCTACGTGGAGAGGACCGACGGGGCGAGCCCCGCGTACATCAAGGAGCTCCTTCGCAAGGCCGCGCTCCTCGCGGCGATCGCGGGATCAAAGGTCGTCAAGCCTGAGCATCTCGACGCGGCGATGGACGAGCTCGCGGCCGGTGGCGAGCTCGCGAAGCGGATTGTCGGCTTTGGAACATCCAGGGTCCCGCTGGGTCCGGTCGGTCCGATGCGGCCGGCAGGATTCCCGACTATCGAGGTGCGCCGCGCCCAGTAGGGCGAGGCAATGTCGGCCCGGCCACCTTTCGGCCGTGCCGTCGCACACGTCGTGACGGTGTGGTGCGCGGCAACCCTTCTCCACGGTCCGTGCACGTCACGGAACCAGAGAGAGGGAACCACATGTGGAGTCTCCTTCGCACTCGGATCAGGCACATTGTCACGACCTCGCTTGTCGCGATCATCGCGAGCCTCTCCCTTTCCTCGTCTGCGGTAGCGCAGCCCCCCGCGGCTTCTGCCGGGGGCAGAGGAACTGCGACCATCGACGGCGTCTTCGCTCCAGGGGAATGGGATGGCGCCAGCCGTACTGATATGAACGTGAATCTTCCCGCGTTCGATGGTGGCGGGACGACACCCGGCGAGCTCCACCTCATGAACGACGACAACACGCTGTATATGGGATTCAAGGTCAAGCGCCCGAGTCTCGCAGCGCTCGTGAATCTGTTCTTCGATTTCGACAACGACCACGATGGGATCGTCGAGATCGGCGACGACCACGTCGGCGGGTACGCGCAGTTCTCGACGGTATGGTTCATCGACCTCTCGCAGCAAACGTGTCCGTGGGGACCGTGCGCCAACTGGGACACGTCCGATGGTGGTACGTCTGACGTTGTCGCCGCGGCGTCGAACGATGGTGTCTGGACATACGTCGAGATCGCCCACGGCTATCGCCAGGATGCGGCCCACGACATCTCCGCACGCCCACTTATCGGACTCAATTTCAGTCTGAACCTGTGGAGCATCGACCCGGCGCACTGCAACTTCGGTAACGCGTGCGCCGCGACGACCCGTCTCACGCCCGGCGGGTGGCTCGACCTCGCGATCGTGGGGTCCGACCTGACCGCGCCGGCGATCGCCGGCACTGCGCTCCCGGCGCCGAATGCCGACGGCTGGAACCGGGAACCCGTCACGGTCTCATGGACTGTCGCCGATGCGGAGTCCGGTATTGGCACTTCGACTGGCTGCGAAACGCGAACGCTCACGGCTGACACCGCCGGCACGACGATCACCTGCACAGCGGTGAACGGCGCGGGCCTCGCCACATCTTCCTCAGCCACCGTTCGGATCGACCAGTCGGCCCCGACGCTCGCCTACACGTGTGCCGCGGCGACTGTCGACGTCGCCGGCGACGTGAGCTGCCAGCTCTCCTCCGCGGACACGCTATCCGGCATCAAAGTCGTGCTCGGCTCGAGTATTCAGGAGCCGGCCTGGCGGCTGGGCGCCGGCACCCACGTCTTCTCCGCGAGCGCCACCGACAACGCCGGCAACACTGCTGCCGTCACAGCTCACGTCACGGTCACCGTCACGGCGGACTCACTTTGCCTGCTGTCCACGCGTTTCGTGTCCAGAAGTGGAATCGCACAATCACTGTGCGCCAAGCTTGCGGCCGGTGCGATCAACGCCTACCGCCAGGAGGTCTCGGCTCTGCGCGAGAAGTCGTTGACCGGCGAGCAGGCCGACGCGCTCGACCTGTTCGCGGCCGCCCTCAGCGCTCGGTGATGCCAAGAGGAGGCCGACGTGAGTCGGCCTCCTCATCCCATCAGCCGAGCTCGATGTAGCGGAAGGCCTCCGCTGCCGGGACTTTCCAAGCGGCACCGGTGCTCTTCGCCCAGGTGCGCATCCGCTTGGGGAATTCGGTGCGGCCACCGAGCTGCGACTTGTGCGACTGCAGCGCCTTGATCTTCTTGGCGAGCGTGCCGCTGATGTCGAACCACACGTTCGGGTCGCGCGTGCCGAAGAGCAGGACCCGCGACACACGGTGCTTCGCGAGCTTTCCGCCGCTGAGCTGCTCCGGGAAGAAAAGGTGATCGCGTGCGGCGATGACACCGTCCATTCCGGACCAGCCGGCAACGCGATGATCGGGATGGATCTGGAAGTGGCTCCAGGGATCGTTGGTGAAGACGAGATCCGGCTTGTGAAGGCGGATGGCAAGGCAGACCTCTTCGCGCAGGGCCATCGATCGCTCAAGCTCACCGTCGTGGTGCCGGAGGAAAACGAACTCCTTCACTCCGATCGCTTCGCCCGCCGCGCGCTGCTCCTTCTCGCGGGTCTGGGCCAGCACGTCAGGCACCACTTTTGGATCGTGCGTCCCTTTGTCCCCGCTGGTGAGCAAGCAGTAGGTCACGTGCGTGCCGCGCTCGATAAATCCGGCGAGCGTTCCCGAGCAGCCGAAATCGACGTCGTCGGGATGCGCCACGATCGCCATCGCGCGCTTCGGAATTGGGAATGCGTCAGCCATCCTTAGACCTCCAGTGCGGGTGACGATGCCAGAACGGAGTCGTAAAGGGCGGCGATCTTCTCCCCGACGCTCTGCCAGGTGAAGTGTTCGGCGCGATCACGCGCTCCGTGCGCGAGATGCATCCGTAGGCGATGGTCCGTAAGCACTCGCTCGATCGCGTCCGCGAGAGCCTGATCGTTGCCAGCGGGGACGAGGAGTCCGGACTCGCCGTCCTCGATGAGCGTCTGCAGCCCACCGACGCGCGTGCCGACGACGGGTGTGCCGCAGGCCATCGCTTCGAGCGCCACCAGACCCAACGACTCGGTGAGCGAGGGCACGGC
>JANMSU010000411.1:0-1700 GCA_031389835.1 Chloroflexota bacterium | reverse complement strand
TTCGCATAACGGAGGCGGTGTGGGACGCCTCGAACTTCGCCCAGGCCTCCGAGTCGCTGCTCGGCGACGTGGTCTTCCTCGGCGCCGCGAGCGCCTGGGAGTCCGGGAAGCTCTGCACGTAGAGGGCCGCGATCTTGGAGACCAGCGCCAGCATCTCGCTGCAATAGTCGAGGTAGCGGTTGAGCTCGAAAGGCGTCATGTTGCGCGCCGGCGATGCGGGGGTCGGGACGTGATGCGAAAGCACCATCTCGGGATCTTTGGTCAGCTGGTGCATGTCGATGATGTGGGCCAGCGCGCGCAGCTCGTTGATCGCGGTCAGCGCCCGGCCGCGCTTGACGCGATTCTCGAGCGTCACCAGGAACGCGATCGCCGCCCCGAGAAACACCACGTCGCCGATCAGCGACTCCGAGACCTGGATGAAGTTCGCGGCGTCCCACACCGTCTCCGTCATCCGGACGTTTCGCACGACGAGGGCACCAAGGGCGATCCCAAACGCGATCAAGAGGACGACGCCGAGCCGGAGCGGGAGGTTCGGCCGGCGGATCAGCCGGCACCGCTCGTCGGTCTCACGCGCAACGGCGAGGATCTCTTCCGCTACCTTCACGAGGCCGGCGTCGGGGAACCGTGCGCGCACGCGGTCAACGAGGCGTGCAGTTGTGCGGATGATCTCGTCGGCCCGGATGCTCCGGTACCCGAGAGACGTTAGAGGATCTCGCGCAGTTGGCAGCGGAAGCCGGGAACGACGTCGCCGCCTTCGAGGTAGTCGTCGGGTCCAACCTCGCGAACGTCGGTCAGTGATCGGTAGACGACGGCGGTCGCCTTCTGCGGATCGATGACCCAGACGAGCCTGACGCCAGCCTCGAGATACTCGCCGACCTTGTCAAGAACGTAGCGCGGGCGGTCGCCGGGCGAGATCACCTCGACCGCGAGGTCGGGCGCGAGGGAACCCCAGGCGTCAGGCGGACGATCGTCGGGAAAGCGGCCTGCGGCAACGAAGCTGGCGTCGGGGCTCCGCACGTTCCCGCCCGGCAGGCGGAACCCGGCATCAGCTCCCAGGACATGACCGAGACGGTGATCTTTCACGAACGCGAGCAACCGGGCGGCCAGAGCGAGCGCGATCACGCTGTGACGATCGCCAGCGGGACTCACGCGGATCCTGCCGTCCACGAGCTCGTATTTCTGGCCGTCCTCCGGCATCGCGAGGAGATCCTCCTCGGTTGCGATGCGGCGCGTAGTTGTCGCCATAGAGGCCTCGTGCGCATGGTAGCACTGCATTTCTCGGGATGACGCCGCCGCGGGGAGAGCGCGGTCCCCGGCGCGCAGATCCTGGTGGTACCCTGAGGCCTCCGTGGGTTCCCTCTCCCAGGCTCGTATCGGGATCGTCGCCGGCCTGCTCGCGCTCTCGTGCGGCGGGAGTGGGGACGACAACCGCGAAACGCCCTCTACCCCCTCGGAAGCCGTACAGCCGGGAGGTACGCCGGGCGAGAACGTTCAACCGTCCTCACCGTCGCCCGAGATGCAGCCGGTCTGGATTCCACCGGGGACGTTCGATTGCGCGCTGGGTCCCGGCGATAAGGACGCCGCCTGCGGCGCCGCGGAGCCGGTCTTCGCGGACGCCGTGAACGCGGCGGTGGACCGCGTGATCGCGGAGCAGAGGGATCTCTTCCCCGACCGCGACATCACCGAACGGGTGCGGAACG